>DATJZL010000132.1:0-4460 GCA_035499115.1 Methyloceanibacter sp.
CAAGCTGCCGGTCGCCCTGATCCACACCAGTTGCGACGGTGCCCGATTTTCAGGCGCGAGGTACCGGCCGATATCGACCGGGCGGATCTCGATCGGCCGCTCATGCTCCCAATAGGCCTTTACCTGCGGCGGCAGCCGGTCGATGAGGCGGGCCTTCAGCTCCGCTTCGCTCGGCAATGCCTCCGGCGGAGGCACTTCCGGCATCTTGATCTGGTGGTGCAGGCCGCCTTCCTCCGCTTGGAAGGAAGCGGCCATCGAGAAGATCGCATGCCCATGCTGAATGGCGACCACCCGGCGCGTCGAGAAGCTTCCACCGTCGCGGATGCGGTCGACCTCATAAATGATCGGCACTGAAGGGTCGCCCGCGCGCAGGAAATAGGCATGCAGGGAATGAGCGAGGCGACCCTCCACGGTCCGGTTGGCCGCAACCAAGGCCTGGCCGATGACCTGGCCGCCGAACACACGCTGCCAGCCGACCTGCGGGCTCAAGCCTCGGAACAGATTAACCTCGAGCGTCTCGATGTCGAGGATTGAGAGCAGCTGTTCGAGCGCGCGGCTCATGGCCAATACCTTATCTGCATAGTGCCTCTTCGCCTTAGCAGTTTCGCAATCGGTGCGGAACGTGGCATTGCTGACGGGGATGGCTCAAGAACCGCATGGAGAGGGTGTCTCACCCTACGAGGTTGTAATTGCTGGCGGTGGCTTCACCGGGAGAGCGCTCGCTCTCGCGCTGACGAAGCTTGCGCCGAAGGGCTTCCGCGTTGCGTTGGTTGATGCCGATCCCTCATCCGGCGAGGGACCTCGTCGCGAGGCCGTGGCGCAGGAGGACGCCCGCGCGCTCGCTCTGTCCGCCGCCACCAAAAATCTCCTCTCGGTGCTCGATGTGTGGACCTCGCTTCGGCCGCCGCCTGAGCCCATCAGCTCGATCGACATCACCGACAGCCGGCTCAATGCAGAGCTCCGTCCGCATTTCCTCGGCTTCGACGACGAGCTCAAATCGGGTGAGCCCGCCGCCTATCTGGTCGAGTATGGTGCGCTCTACCGGGCACTGGAAGCCGCGGTGAGGACCGAGAAGCCGATCGAGATTTTTGCCCCTGACACCGTCGTCGATTATTCGACCGACGACTTCAGCGTCGTCGCGAAGCTCGGAAGCGGCGCTGAGATCAAGGGCCGCCTGCTCGTCGCCTCTGACGGCAAACGCTCGCGGCTCAGAGAGGCCGCTGGCATCAAATGCGTGAGCTGGTCCTATCCGCAACTCGGCATCGTCACCACCGTCGCGCATACGCGGCCTCATCACGGGCGCGCCGTGCAGCACTTTCTCCCGGCAGGGCCGTTTGCCATGCTGCCGCTCACCGGCAATCGTTCATCCATCGTGTGGACCGAAGAGAAGGAGAGGGGAGCCGCGATCATGGCACTCGATGAGGAAGGCTTCACCCGCGAGCTCGCCACACGCTTTGGCGCGAGGCTCGGCGAGATCAAACTCGCCGGTCCGCGTCAATCTTTTCCGCTCGAATTTCAGATCGCACGCTCTTTCATTGCCGACAGATTGGCACTGATCGGCGATGCCGCGCATGTCGTGCACCCGCTGGCGGGGCAGGGGCTCAATATCGGCATGCGCGACGTGGCGGCGCTCGCCGAGATCATCGTCGAGGAGGCGCGGCTCGGCCTCGATATCGGATCGGGGCCCGGACTTGAGCGCTATCAGCGCTGGCGGCGCTTCGACAGCGCCTTCTCGGGGGCCGTCATGGACGGGCTCAACCGGCTCTTTTCCAACGACAACGCCCCGCTCAGAGTGCTGCGTGATCTCGGTCTCGGCCTAGTCGACCGGGTGCCTGAGCTGAAGCGCTTCCTGGTGCGAGAGGCCGCTGGCGGGACCGGCAACGTGCCGCGCCTCTTGAAGGGCGAGCGGGTGTAATCCCATGGAGCCGCTATCGATGACGGAAAATGCTTTACCCCGCGATGTCGCCGCCGCCGCCGCCGACCTGCTCGACCAAGGCGCGACCATCAATCGCCTGTCGCGTCCGCTCACCATCGCCGCTTTGATTGGACTGATTGTCGGCCTTGGCGTCGAGCTTGGCGCGCTTCTCGTCGCCGGGCTGTTACTGGTGACGCTTGCGGGTCTCGCCGAGACGTATCTTGCGATCCGCACAGACTTCGATGCGAAGCTGTTCCGCCGCCTGGCCGAAAGCAACGACTCCGCGGCCACTCTCGGCAGGCTCGATGCAGCGCTGATCGAGCTTGGTGTGTTGACCAAGAGCAATCCTGAACGCGCTATCGAGCAACGCGCATCGAGCGCACGCCGGCTCCTCGTATTGCAAGGATCTGCGCTCGTGCTACAGGTCGCGGTCGTTCTGCTCGCGACCGCTCTCGCTCAGGCGCATGTGAACTAGCGTACGCTAGCCTTGATCGAGCTTGCGCGCTTCCTCCGGCAGCATGATGGGAATGCCGTCGCGGATCGGGTAGGCGAGGCCCGCGGCGCGGCTGATCAGCTCTTGGCGCTCAGCGTCGTAGTCGAGCGAGGTCTTGGTCAAAGGACAGACCAGGATCTCGAGCAGCTTTGGATCGAGGCGCCGCGCCCGCCCCTCTGTTTGGTTTGTCATTGCAGTGATGTCCCCGAGCCGTCGTCGCGCGCGGCAAGTTCCATCTCGGCGAGTGCGACCAGCGCGTCGGCGCGCGCACGCAAATCCTTGGCCTCGAGCAGGCACTGTTTCTCTTCGGGCCCATAAGGGCTCAGGATCGCCAAGGCATTCACCAGCCGCTCCGTGCTCGCGCTGTTGATGCGCTCCCAATCGGCGTTGAGACCGTTAGCCTGGAGATAGCTCCTGAGGGTGGCGATGAGGCGAGGGCGGTCGACGTCGTCCTCACCCTGTCCCGCCATGAAATCGCTCGCATAGGGGGTGAAATCGACCGCGCAGATGCGGAATGGCTCCTCCGTGTCCAGATCATTGCCGAGCATAAACCGCGCGATGCCGGCAAGCGAGATCGCGACTCTGCCGTCCTCACTTTCGGCGAAGCTCACGAGCCGACCCGCGCAGCCGATGTGACGGAGGGGAAAATCCTTGCCAAGCGGCGATTCGGTCCCTCCAATCTCCGGCGACGGTTGCACGATGCCGATCAGTCTGTCGCCCGAAAGGGCGGCATCGACCAAGGCAAGATAGCGCGGCTCGAACACGTTCAGCGCCAGGGACGCGCGCGGCAGGAGAATGGCGCCCCTCAGCGGAAACACGGGAAGCGACTTCGGCAGATCCGACTGGCTGCGATAGCGGTCGATCACCCCCAAGAGATACTCCTTGACGCCTCAGGCGAACAGCAAAGAGGAGAGCCGCTGGCGCCCCGAAACCGTGGCTGGGTCAGTCGGCCCCCAGGCATCAAACAGCTGCAAGAGCTGCTTCCGGGCGGCGTCGTCATTCCAAGTCCGGTTCTTGGCGACGAGAAAAAGCAACTCTTCGAGAGCGCCGTTGCGGTCACCTTTGGCGTTCAGCGCAAGCGCGAGATCGAAACGGATTTGCGGGTCTTTCGGTTCCGCCGCGAGCTTGGCCCTCAGGCTTTCCACGTCGCCGGCCTCACCTGCCTTCCGCGCAAGCTCGAGAGCGGCGCGCGCGCTGGCCACCGGCGCCGCTTCCGCCTTGGCCGGCGGTACGAGCGCGAGAGTTTGCTCGGCGCGGGCAAGGTCTCCGGTTTTGATGTAGCACTTGGCGAGACCGGCGAGACTTTGCACGTTCTCGCGATCCTGCTGCAGCACCTCTCCGAAGAGCTGCGCCGCGGTATTGAGGTCGCCCGACGCGAGCGCCGCCTCCGCCGCTTCGACGTCGGCCGCGACATCGTCGACCGTGTCGCCGATCAGCCGCGCAATGAAGGCGGTGACTCGGGACTCTGGCAGCGCGCCCATGAAACCGTCGACCGGACGCCCATCCTGGAAAGCGAACACGGCGGGGATCGATTGCACGCCCATTTGGCCTGGGATCTGCGGGTGGTCGTCGATATTGAGCTTGACCAGCCTGACTGCGCCTTTCGCCGCGCGCACCGCCTTCTCGAGGATCGGCGTGAGCTGGCGGCAGGGTCCGCACCAGGGCGCCCAGAAATCGACCACCACCGGCACCTCGCGTGAGGCGTCGATCACGTCGTGCATAAAGTCTTTGGTGGTCGTGTTCTTGACGAAGTCGGCGTCGGAGGTGGCCGCGCCGCTATTCAGAATGGGGGTATCTACGCTCATGCTCCTTGCCTGCCAGGCGCTGCTTGAGCGGGCGAGGGTAGCACCGCCACGCGCCTAATGTCCGGGGGACCTCCCTGCAAACATGGGCTGCCGCGGCGCGTTTGGCAACTCGTTCCGCTCGCATGCCTGGAACCGCGCCTCACAGCGCAAGCACGCGCGGCTCGTGGCCAGAAGCGGCAATGAATCGCAGCAGCTCGGGTGTCGCCAGCCGAGTGGTCGCCGTGTTCTCGAGCGGATGGCAATTGAC
>DATJZL010000133.1:0-4096 GCA_035499115.1 Methyloceanibacter sp.
ACGGCTTTGTCGGTCGGGCCGGGCGTCATCGCGGCTGCATTGCGCTCGGCTGTGTCATCCGCGGCGAGACCACCCATTATGACATCGTTGCGCGCGAGTCCGCCGCCGGCTTGCATCAGCTCGCCGTGCAGCACGCCGTGCCCATCGGCTTCGGCATTCTCACCTGCGAAAGCCGTGAGCAGGCCTGGGAGCGGGCGAGTGTCGATGGGCGCAACAAGGGCAGCGACGCGGCCAGGGCCTGCCTCACCTTGATGCAACTCGAGCAGCATTTCTCTTCGGCGAGCCGGCGCTAGCGCCATGGCGGGGCGCGGCCAATCCGCCAAACGGGCAAGCTCGAGGAGCGCCGCGCGGCTTGCCGCCGTCCAGGCGCTCTATCAGATGGACATGACCGGCATCGATCTGAACGAGGTGATCGCCGAGTTCGTGGAGCATCGCTTGGGCAAGGAGATCGAGGGGTCGCAATATTGCGATGCCGAGGCCGCCTTTTTCCGCGACCTCGTCGAGGGCGTGGTGCGCGAGCAGCTCAAGATCGATCCTCTGATCGACAAACAGCTCGCCGAAGGATGGCGTCTCACCCGCGTCGACTCGATCCTCCGCGCCATCCTCCGCGCCGGGGCCTACGAGATCCTGTCGCGCGACGACGTCCCGGCGCGGGTCGCCATTTCCGAATATGTCGACATCGCTCATGCCTTCTTCGCCGACGAGGAACCCAAGGTGGTGAACGGCATCCTCGACCGGCTTGGGCACAGGGAACGGCCACGCGAATTCGCCGCGGAAGGACGAGACGATGGTTGAGGATGGCGCCCACGTCGAGGGGAAGGGCCTTGGCGAGTTCGACATCATCGCCCGTTATTTTGCCCCGCTTGCGACCGACTCATCCGCGCTGTCGCTTCGCGACGACGCCGCCGTGCTTCGCCCGCCAGAGGGCCTCGAGATCGTGCTCTCCTGTGACACAGTCATCGAGGGTGTGCATTTCCTGAGCGAGGATCCACCTGAATCGGTCGGTCACAAGGCTCTGGCCGTGAACCTGTCGGATCTCGCGGCCAAAGGCGCGCGGCCTTACGTCTATCTGCTCGCGTTGTCGCTCGCCTCGAAGCAGGTCGCCGACGATTGGCTTGAGGCCTTCGTCGCGGGCCTCGGCGCGCTCCAACGGCGCTCCGGCATCTCTCTTGCCGGCGGCGACACCACCAAGACGCCAGGACCTCTCTGCATCACAATCACCGCGCTTGGCCTCGTGCCGCATGGCCACGCGGCACTACGGCATGGCGCCAAACGTGGCGACCTCCTCTACGTGACCGGGACGATCGGCGATGCGCATCTTGGCCTTCTTCTGCTCAAACAGCCAGAGCTTGCGGGCAAATGGAGGCTTTCGAAGGATGACGTCGCTTTCCTGGTCGGCCGCTATCGCGAGCCGGAGCCGCGTAACGCCATAGCGATTCCGTTGCGAAATCTCGCCTCGGCAGCCATCGACGTCTCGGACGGGCTGGTCGGCGACGTCGGCAAGCTCGCCGCGGTCTCTCATGTCGGTGCCATGATCGAGGCGGCGCGCGTGCCGCTGTCGCCGTCGGCCCGCAAGGCGGTCGAGAGCGATCCCAGACTTCTCGAGGTCCTGCTGACGGGCGGCGATGACTACGAGATCGTGGCTTCAGTCCCGGAAGCGAGCGCCTCCTCCTTCGAGACCGAGATCCGCACCAAGAACGAGATCGTCACCCAGATCGGCCATATCGAGGCGTGGGACGGGACCCGCGTCCTGGGCGAGGGCGGCCGCACAGTCAAGTTGAGCTACAAGGGATTCGCCCATTTCTAGGGTTTTCTGGCCCTGTTCAGGCGGGTTCTCCCCATTCAGCCTGGTCTGTTGCGTCCTGCCTGCATCTTTGGCATTTTCCGCGCGCGTTTGGCACCACCACTCTCGGGGGGCAGTAGGACCGGCGGGCACGATCCCGTGTCTCGCCGTTGGGCCCTATTTCCCCTGACATCCCAATCGAACAAGACAGGGGCAGCCGTCATGACCTGGGTTCTTTACCTCATCATTGCTTGCGGGGCGCTCTCGATCGCCTATGGCGTCGCGACGACCAGGGCCGTTCTCGCCTCGGACCCCGGCACGCCCCGCATGCAGGAGATCGCTGCCGCCATTCAGGAGGGGGCCAAGGCCTATCTCGCCCGCCAATACACGACGATTGCCGGCGTCGGCTTGGTGATCTTTCTTCTCCTCGCCTACCTGCTCGGGATCCCGCAGGCAATCGGCTTCGCCATCGGCGCGATCCTCTCCGGCGCTGCCGGCTATATCGGCATGAACGTCTCGGTGCGCGCCAATGTGCGGACCGCGCAGGCCGCGACCAAGAGCCTCGCCGACGGTTTGAGCATCGCCTTTCGCGCCGGCGCCATCACCGGCCTGCTGGTCGCCGGCCTCGCCCTTCTCGGCGTCTCCGTCTACTTCCTCATCCTCACTAAGGTCTTGGGCCTTGCCCCCGCCTCGCGCGAGGTGGTCGACGCGCTCGTCGCTCTCGGCTTTGGCGCCTCGCTCATTTCCATCTTTGCTCGTCTCGGCGGCGGCATCTTCACCAAAGGCGCCGATGTCGGTGGCGATCTCGTCGGCAAGGTCGAGGCCGGTATCCCCGAGGACGACCCGCGCAATCCCGCAACTATCGCCGACAACGTGGGCGACAATGTCGGCGACTGCGCCGGCATGGCCGCCGATCTGTTCGAGACCTATGTCGTGACCGTCGTCGCCACCATGGTTCTTGCCTCGATCTATTTCGCCGGCGGCGACCGCGTCATGGAGATGATGCTTTATCCGCTCGCCATCGGCGCCGCCTGCGTCCTTACCTCGATCGCCGGCACCTATTTCGTGCGCCTGGGTAAGAGCCAATCGATCATGGGCGCGCTGTATAAGGGCGTGCTCGCGACCGGTGTCCTCTCGCTCATCCTGCTCTGGCCGGTCACGGCCTTGATGGTCGGCATGAGCACCGCCATGAAGATCGGCGACGTAAGCTTTACCGGCTGGTCGCTCTATTTTTGCGGCGTGGTCGGACTCGTGGTCACCGCGCTGATCGTGGTCATTACCGAATACTACACCGGCACGAACTTCCGCCCGGTGCAGTCGATCGCCAAGGCTTCCGTCACGGGCCACGGCACCAACGTCATCCAGGGGCTCGCCGTCTCGATGGAGTCGACCGCGCTGCCCGCGCTCGTCATCATGGCGGGTATCGTCATCGCCTATGGCCTTGCCGGCCTATTCGGCATCGCCATAGCGGTGACCACCATGCTCGCGCTCGCCGGCATGATCGTCGCGCTCGATGCCTTTGGTCCCGTCACCGACAATGCCGGAGGCATTGCCGAAATGGCGGGTTTGCCGAAGGACATCCGCAAGACCACCGACGCGCTCGACGCCGTGGGCAACACCACGAAGGCCGTGACCAAGGGCTATGCCATCGGCTCGGCGGGCCTGGGCGCGCTCGTCCTGTTCGCGGCCTACACCGAGGACCTCAAATATTTCGCCGCCAATGCTGACAACTTCCCCTATTTCAAGGGCGTCGATCCAACCTTCTCCCTGTCGAATCCCTACGTGGTGGTCGGTCTCCTCCTGGGCGGCCTGCTACCGTATCTGTTCGGGGGCATCACCATGACGGCGGTCGGACGCGCCGCCTCTGCCATCGTCGAAGAGGTGCGCAGGCAGTTCAAGGAGAAGCCCGGCATCATGAAGGGCACCGACCGGCCAGATTACGGCAAGGCGGTCGATCTGCTCACCCGCGCGGCAATCAAGGAGATGATCGTGCCATCGCTGCTTCCGGTGCTCTCCCCGATCGCGTTCTTCTTTATCATCAACTGGATTGCTGGCAAGAGCGCGGCCTTCTCCGCGCTTGGCGCCATGCTGCTCGGCGTGATCGTCACCGGCCTCTTCGTCGCCATCTCGATGACGGCGGGAGGAGGGGCCTGGGACAACGCCAAGAAGTACATCGAGGACGGCCATTACGGCGGCAAGGGATCGGACGCCCACAAAGCGGCGGTAACCGGCGATACGGTAGGTGACCCCTACAAGGACACGGCAGGCCCCGCCGTGAATCCCATGATTAAGATCACCAACATCGTAGCGCTG
>DATJZL010000134.1:0-3681 GCA_035499115.1 Methyloceanibacter sp.
TTCCGCAAGCCGCTCGTGCTGATGACGCCGAAATCGCTGCTGCGTCACAAGCGGGTGGTGTCCAACCTTGCGCAGTTCGGTCCCGACACGAGCTTCCCTCGTCTGTTGTGGGACGATGCCCAGTTCCTCCCCGACCAGGCCGTTAAGCTCGTCGCCGACGACAAGATCAGGCGTGTCGTGCTCTGCTCGGGCAAGGTCTATTACGACCTCTATGACGAGCGCGAGAAGCGTGGCCTGAACGACGTTTACCTGCTCAGGATGGAGCAGCTTTACCCCTTCCCGGCCCGTGCCCTCATCCAGGAGCTGTCACGCTTCAAAGATGCGGAGATGGTATGGTGCCAGGAGGAGCCGAAGAACATGGGTGCCTGGAGCTTCATCGAGCCGAACATCTCCTGGGTGCTCGATCATATCGAGGCGAAGCATAGGCGGGCGCGTTATGCGGGCAGACCCTCGTCGGCCGCGACGGCGACGGGGCTGATGAGCAAGCATGTGCGCGAGTTGAAGGCATTTCTCGACGAGGCGTTGGGCTGAAGCACGATCCGGAAAGTGGAAACCGGTTTTCCGATAAGATCGTGCGCACAGAACAGCTAAGGGCAGACGAGGCCATGGCAACTGAGATCCGCGTGCCGGTCTTAGGCGAGTCGATCGTCGAAGCGACGGTCGGCCAGTGGTTCAAGAAGGCGGGCGACGCGGTTTCCGCCGCCGAGCCTTTGGTCGAGCTCGAGACCGACAAGGTCACCGTCGAAGTGCCGGCGCCGACCTCCGGCGTGTTGTCGGAGATCGCGGTCAAGTCCGGCGAGACCGTCGCCGTCGGCGCGCTCCTTGGAGCGATCATCGAGGGTGACAGCAAGACAAAGCCGGCCAAAGCCAAGCCCGCTGCCACAGCCGCTCCTGCCTTGGTCGATCTCGCCGCCGCCGAGGCTGCGCCCATGGCCGACGAACCCGCCTTGCGCGCCGCGAAGCCGATACCGGTTGAGGCGAAGACGCTTGAGCGCGAGCCGATGCGCCGCGAGGAGATCAGCATCGACGAGATGCCGCCCTCGCCCGCCGCGCGGAAGCTGCTCGCCGAGCGCCAGCTTGCGCCGAACGAGGTCAAGGGATCGGGCCGCCGCGGGCAAGTCCTGAAGCACGACGCGGCGCGAGCCGCCGAAGCGCTGCTCGCGCGTGAGCGAAAACCAAAAGCTCCCCCAGCGCCGCGCGCACCAGTGCCCAAAGACGACGCATCGCGCGAGGAGCGCGTGCGCATGACGCGGCTCCGCCAGACCATCGCCAAGCGCCTCAAGGAGGCACAGGACACCGCCGCGATGCTCACCACGTTCAACGACGTGGACATGAGCGCGGTGATGGAGCTTCGCCGCGATTATCGCGACGCCTTCGAGAAGAAGCACGGGATCAAGCTCGGCCTGATGGGCTTTTTCGTGAAGGCGGCGGTGCAAGCGCTGAAGGACATCCCCGCGGTCAATGCCGAGATCGACGGCGAGGACATCGTTTACAAGAATTATTATCACATTGGCGTCGCCGTCGGCACCGAGCGCGGGCTAGTCGTGCCGGTGTTGCGCGACGCGGACACGATGAGCCTCGCCGAGATCGAGAGGGCGATCGCCGATTTCGGCGCGCGTGCCCGCGAGGGCAAGCTCGCGCTCGAGGAGATGCAAGGCGGCACCTTCACCATCTCCAATGGCGGCATCTACGGCTCTCTGCTCTCGACCCCGATCCTCAACGCGCCGCAATCGGGCATTCTCGGCATGCACCGCATCGAGGAGCGGCCGGTGGTGCGCGATAAGCAGATCGTGGCGCGGCCGATGATGTATCTCGCGCTGTCCTACGACCATCGCGTTGTGGATGGCAAAGAGGCGGTTACCTTCCTGGTGCATATCAAGGAAGCGATCGAGGACCCCAAGCGCCTCGTCCTCGATCTTTAATACCTCGCCAACCGCTTCTCGCGCATCCATTGGACGGCCTCCCTCGATTTACTCCATGGTGGCCTTTGCCAGGCAATCGAGTCTCCTCCCATGCGTCTCTTCGGTATTCTCCTGAGGTCTCTCGCGCTTCTCGCCACGCTTTCTTTGGCCCAGGCGCAAGCCCCGGCGCCCCGCGCGGCGCTCGTCATCGGCAATGCCGACTACTCCTTCGGCCCACTCAGGAATCCTAAGAACGATGCCGAGGCGATGGCCAAGGCACTCGAGGAGGCCGGCTTCGACGTGACGATGGCGACCGACGCCGACCAAACCGCGATGGAGAACGCGGTCCGTGAGTTCGGCGCGAAGCTCAAGTCGAGAGGCGGCGTCGGCCTGTTCTATTTCTCCGGCCACGGCGCGCAGATCGACGGCGAGAACTATTTGATCCCGGTGAGCCTCACCTCCGCCGAACAGATCAAGAGCGGCTCGGTGAGCGCGAGCGAGATCGTGGGCGAGATGGCGAGCGCGCATAACAGCCTCAACATCTTCATCCTCGATGCCTGCCGCACCAACCCGTTCGACCCCAACGGCGCGCATGGACTGTCGCGCATCGATTCCAATGCGAGCCTGTTCGTTTCTTATGCGACCTCGCCCGGCGCCGTGGCGCTCGACGGCGCCGGACACAACAGCCCCTACACCAAATATCTCTCCGAATGGATCGCCACGCCCAATCTCTCGATCGAGGACACCTTCAAGCGCACGCTGAAGGGCGTCTATGTCGACACCCATGGCGAGCAGACGCCGTGGATCTCATCGACTTTCTTCGGCGACTTCGTGTTTCGTCCCGACGGCGCCGAGGCCGATCAGGAAGACGAGCAGGCTGGAGCGGGGGAGGAAGACGAAACCGAGGCGCCGACGCTCACCGGCGTCTATCGCGCGAACGGCACCAACCCGAGCGGCAGCAACTATACCGGCATCGTCGCCCTCAAGGAGGACGGCGAGGATTTCAAGCTGACCTGGTGGATCGGCAAGGACGAGTTTCACGGCAGCGGCCATTACGCCGGCAAGATGCTGGTGATCAATTGGGGCGACAAGACTCCCGTGATTTACAGCTTCGGTAATCAGGGTGCGCTCGACGGCGAATGGGCCGACGGCTCGGCGAGCGAGACGCTGACGCCGGTCGGAACCGCTGCCTCCGCCGATGACGATGTCTCCCCGCCGGAAGGCGAGTATCGCGTCGCGGGCAAGGACGCCGAGGGTAAGCCCTATGAGGGAACGGTCGACATCGACAAGAGCGGAGACGACTATCACCTGACCTGGAAGGTCGGCGACTCCGAGTACGAGGGCGAAGGCACATTCGCCGACAATCTCCTGACCGTGAATTGGGGAAGCACGACGCCGATCGTCTATGCTCTTGCCGACGACGGCAGCCTGACGGGACTATGGGACAGCGGGCACGGCGAGGAGACGCTGACGCCCGAGCAGTAGGGGGATAGACTGCCAATATGACTTACGACCTCGTCGTTATCGGCACGGGGCCCGGCGGCTATGTCGGCGCCATCCGCGCGGCACAGCTCGGCATGAAGGTGGCGGTGGTCGAGAAGCGCGCCACCCACGGCGGCACCTGCCTCAATGTCGGCTGCATCCCGTCCAAGGCTCTGCTGCATGCGAGCGAAGCCTACGCGGAAGCCGCGCATGACTTCGCGGGCATGGGCATCAAGGTCAGCCCAACGCTCGACCTTGCCGCCATGCTCGCCTTCAAGGATGCAGGGGTCAAAGGCAA
>DATJZL010000135.1:0-7726 GCA_035499115.1 Methyloceanibacter sp.
ATCCATGTGGGTGGCGAGCCTGCCGGAAAAGGCATCGACCCATTGCGTGCCGGAGATAAAGAGCTGGAGCGCGCGCGACGGCTCGACATTCTCAATGCGTACCGGCAGCACCGCCTTCTTCTTGCTGATCGCCCGCTCGACCTCGCGCGCCACGAAGTCGGACTCGTTGCTCGCGCTCGACAGGACGAGAATGAAGGCCGACGAGGTCTCGATGCCCCTGATGATCTCATCGCCATAGGACGCGCCGGGCTTCACGTCGCGCGGCGCGATCCAGCATCTGACGCTGCGCTCCTCGAGCAATTCGGCGATCCTGGCGGCCTTCTTGGCGTCGGCCTTGGCGTAGGAAATGAAGACGTCTTGCGGCATGCCGGGATCATGCCGGGGCGTCCCCGCGCGGTCAACTCAACTTGGGCGAGCGCGTCGGGGTCCCATGTCGAGGAGACCTGGCTTCAGACCCGGTAATAGTCCCGGTACCAGGCGACAAAGCGCCTAATCCCCTCATCGAGCGGCGTGCTCGGGCTGAATCCGGTTGCCTGCTTCAGTACCTCGGTATCGGCATAGGTGTCCTCCACGTCGCCGGGCTGCGCGGGAAGAAGCTCGATCTTGGCCTTCCGCCCAGTCGCCTTCTCGATCAGAGCGATGAAGTCGAGCAACGATGTGGGCGAATGGTTGCCGATGTTGTAGATGCGATACGGCGCCGATGAGGTCGCCGCGTCGGGCGATTCGGCGCGCCAATCCGGGTCCGGCGTGGCAACGACATCGAGCGTGCGCACCACTCCTTCGACTGCGTCGTCGATATAAGTGAAGTCGCGAGCGTGATTGCCGTAATTGAAAACCTTGATGGACTCGCCCGCCAAGATGGCGTGGGTGAAGAGATAGAGCGACATGTCGGGACGCCCGTAAGGGCCATAGACGGTGAAGAACCGGAGGCCCGTGACCGGCAGACCGAAGAGATGCGCGTAGGAATGGGCCATCAGCTCGTTCGACTTCTTGGTGGCGCCGTACAGGCTCAAGGGGTGATCAACATTGTCGCCAACCTTGTAGGGCAGCGCGCGATTTCCCCCATAGACCGAGCTCGAAGACGCGTAGACGAGATGCTCCACTCCGTGGTGCCGACATCCCTCGAGCACATGGAGGAAGCCCGTGACATTGGAAGCGATGTAAGCGTGGGGATGGTCCAGCGAGTAACGGACGCCGGCCTGCGCCGCGAGATGCACGACCCTTGCCGGCTTCTCCTCGGCGAAGGTTGCTTCGACCGCCCCACGGTCACCGAGATCGGCCTTGATGAAGCGGAAAGACTTGTGCCGTGCGAGCTTGAGGAGCCGGGCCTCCTTGAGCGACACGTCGTAGTAGGGATTGAGATTGTCGAACCCGATCACCTCGTGGCCGCGCTCGATGAGACGCTCAGCCGTGTGATAACCGATGAAACCGGCCGCGCCGGTAACCAAAATTCGCATGTGCCCGCTACTTGCCTCGGTTCCGACGCCTGCCCCCGCTCGGGCCGCGACAGAAGAGCCATCGCCGGCCGTCCCTGTCAATTGCACGGGCGAAGTTCGTTTCCCGCGGTTGACGCTTGAAGTTGCGCTCGCTATAGAGGCGCCCAATCATCCGCTCATGTCAGCGCTTTGTCCGCCCCTTTAGAGGCCGAACGGCGCCTTCGAGGACCAAGCCCATGGCGAATACCAAATCGGCGAAGAAAGCCGCTCGACAGACCGTCCGCCGCACCGCCCTGAACAAGACGCGCAGAAGCCGCATGCGGAGTTCGGTGCGCAAGGTCGAGGAGGCAATCGCCTCCGGCGACAAAGCGGCGGCTCGTGCCGCGCTCAAAGAGGCCGAGCCCATCATCGTGCGCACGGCGCAAAAGGGCATGACCCATCGCAAGACCGCCTCCCGCAAGGTCTCGCGGCTTGCCAAGCGCATCGGAGCCATGGGCGCCCCCTAACGCCCCGGCCACCCGCTCACACAAAAAAGCCGCTCCTGTTGCTTTACAGCAACAAGGGAAATGCGCCCTCGCGCGTTTGCCAAGATGTCAATTCAACGAAGATTTCAACTGCTTGACGTTGGGGTCATCAAAAGAGCGGCCAAAGATGGCTGATCTTGCTCGCCATCCGCAAAAAAAATCGTGCAGTAGTTTGGCCTCCTTGAGGGTTGCGAGCGATCCCCGTCTCCTCTCAAAAAGTCATGAATCCGTCTTGTTGGACAGGGGCTTGAGACAAGTGGCTGAGGGCTGCGTTTACGGCCTATTCGGCGAAAGTCCGAGGGCTTCGGTCGCTTGATCAGCACGGGAGGCATGTGTATAGTCCAATCATCCGAACGGGGCATTCCCCTCCTGCACAATTGAGTATCTTGTACCTGGTTATAACCGGGGGCAGGTTTTCTTTGTCTCCGGTGTAAGGGGGGTGGAAATCTTGTGGAATGTTGATGCGTAACCTGTTGGTCTTCGTGTCATTGTCGGAGCGAAGTATCCACCTTTAGTGGACCGCACCATATTTGTACTCGATCTTTTCGTGTTCGAAGGGAGGAAAGCTTCAGTTGAGCGCCATTGGCGGGGATAATGCGGTGGATGAGGTCGATATCGGCACGACCTGGGAAGGTCTTGTGTCTAAGCCTCGCGCCCAACTCGTCGACGTGCGCACGCGCGCGGAATGGACCTATGTCGGCATTCCGGACCTCGGGCCGCTGGGGAAGCGGGCTGTCCTCGTTGAGTGGCAGACCTTCCCAGATCAGGCGGTCGACGCGCGTTTTGCCGAGCGCCTGGCCGGTGAGCTCAAGGCGCTCGGTGTCCAACTGGACGATGACCTCTACTTCATTTGCCGTTCGGGGAGCCGGAGCATGGCTGCGGCCAGGGCGATGGCAGCGGCGGGTTTCCGTAATTGTCACAACGTCGGAAGCGGTTTCGAAGGACCGCTCGACGACGAGAGGCATCGCGGGACCGTCGCAGGTTGGAAGGCGGCGGGTCTTCCCTGGCAGCAAGGCTAGGGGCATGCTCGCCGTAAGGACGGGTCATGGCTGTCCGCGTCGATCTTGTTGACTGCTCAAGTGTGAGGCGTGCGGTGCGTAACGGCGCGAACGAACAGAATGGGAAAGAGCAAGAACCGTGGCACAGCAAGAGCAGTGCGCGCCAAGCGAGGCTTGGGCAAAAATCAAAAGCCGGCTCCGCGCGGAACTGGGAGAAGACGTCTTCGCCAGTTGGTTCAGAGGGGTGGAGCTTGACCAGGTGGACGAGGAGGTCGTTCACCTCACCGTGGCCACGCGCTTCCTCCGCAACTGGCTTAGGACGCACTATTACGACTCCGTGCTCAGATTGGCGCGGGCGGAATGGCCGGCTGCCGAGCGCGTCGAATTCAGGGTAAGGCAACCGCATTTCGGCAATGACGGGGCGAGCGAGCAGCAGCGTCAGAAGCGGGTGGCGACACCGGTTCCGGCTGCGGCGCCCGAACTCGCGCCGCTGCCAATGCCCCTGCGCACCGGCTATGGAGGATTTGAGGGCTCGCCGCTCGACCCGAGACTGAGCTTCGCGAGCTTCGTCCACGGCGCCTCGAACCGCCTCGCTTATGCCGCGGCACAAGAGGTTGCGAGCGCCTTCTCCACCCCGCAAGCGCTGTTCAATCCGCTGTTCCTGCACGGCAATGTGGGACTCGGCAAGACGCATCTCCTGCACGCCATCTCCTGGGACGTGAAGCAGCGCAAGCCCGAAGCCGAGGTGCTTTATCTGACCGCCGAGCGCTTCATGAGCGGTTTCGTCCAGGCCTTGCGCGCACGCGATGCTCTCGCCTTCAAGGAGAAACTCAGGAAGATCGACATCTTGCTGATCGACGACATGGAGTTCTTGCAGGGCCCGACCATCCAGCAGGAGTTCTGCCACACGCTGAACTCTCTGATCGACGGCGGGCGGCAGGTGGTGGTTGCCGCGGATCGCGCCCCGACCCAGCTCGACAAGCTCGACATGCGCATGCGCTCGCGTCTTGGCGGCGGCCTCGTGGCCGAGATCGGCGCCATGGAGTACGAGCTCCGCCACAAGATCCTGCAGAAGCGGGCGCAAGAGGCCTGCGCCGAGACGCGCGGGCTCAACGTGTCCGACACGGTGCTCGCTTTCCTCGCCGAGCGATTGACCGAGAGCGGGCGCGAGCTCGAAGGGGCGGTGCATCGCTTGCGCGCGAGCTACCAGCTCACCGACGAGCCGGTGACCATCGAGAATGCCGAGCAGATCGTGCGCGATCTGATGCGCGGCGCCGAGCCTAGACGCGTGCGCATCGACGACATCTTGCGCACGGTGTCCAAGCATTACGGGGTGAACCGCGGCGACCTCCTGTCGGGACGGCGCAATCGTTCGATCGTGCGCCCGCGCCAGATCGGCATGTATCTCGCCAAGCTGCTCACCTCGCGCTCGCTGCCGGAGATCGGCCGCAGATTCGGCAATCGCGACCACACCACCGTGCTGCATGCGATCCGCAAGATCGAGCAGCTGATGAACGACGACACTCAGCTCCGCGAGGAGATCGAGCTTCTGAAGCGCTTGCTGCGCGACTAGAGGGAAGGCGGCGCGGGGGCTTGGGCCTCATCCCAAGGCGTCCCCCGCCCGTTCTCGGAGGCCCGGAAATTGGAGTTTAAGGGCCCATTTTCGCGGCTTCCCCCGGGGCGGCGTAGTACTTGAATTACGCCCCTTATCGCGGCAAGGTCTGTCACGGGAGTCTTAGCCTCTTCGCTCGGATCGGCGGCTTGGACCGAAGCTCGATAAGGCTTCGGCCTCAGCCTCGCACCGGGAGAAAATCAACAAGAATTGGGGTATCGGGCCATGCGGCTCAGCATCGACAAAGCAGGCCTAGCACGCGCGCTCGCCCATGTGGCGAGCGTGGTCGAGCGGCGGAATACCATCCCCATCCTGTCAAACGTGCTCTTGAGTGCCCGCAATAACGAGTTGAAGCTGACCGCGACCGACCTCGACATGGAACTGGTCGAGACGGTGCCGGCGCGCGCCAAGGGCGAAGGCTCGACCACCGTTCCCGCCCATATGTTCTACGACATCGTGCGCAAGCTCCCCGAAGGCAACGATATCGAGTTGGTCAAGGACGGCGAGCAAGGACGCCTCGTCATCACGAGTGGGCCGGCGCAATTCTCGCTCCAGACGCTGCCGGCCGACGATTTCCCTGCGCTCAGCGTCGATGATCTCGGTCACAACTTCCCTTTGCCCGCGTCCGACCTCAAGCGCCTCATCGAGAAGACGCGCTTTGCCATCTCGACCGAGGAGACGCGCTATTACCTGAACGGCATCTATCTCCACGCGACGGAATCGGCGGGCAAGCCGATGCTGCGGGCGGTGGCGACCGACGGGCACAGGCTGGCTCAGGTCGAGCTGCCGCTTCCCTCCGGAGCCAAAGGCATGCCCGGCGTGATCGTCCCGCGCAAGACCGTGCTCGAGCTTGCTAAGCTGGTCGAGGACGCCGACGGCGAAGTGCGCATCGAGCTGTCGCCGTCGAAGATCCGCGTCTCGACCGCGCGCGTGGTGCTGACCTCGAAGCTCATCGACGGCACCTTCCCCGATTATGAGCGCGTCATTCCGCAAGGGAACGACAAGCGCATGGAGGTGGACAATGCCGCCTTCGCCCAGGCCGTCGATCGCGTCTCGACGCTGTCGAGCGACAAGGGCCGCGCGGTAAAGCTCACCCTCACCGACGGCAAGCTGACGCTTTCCGTCAACAATCCCGAGAGCGGAAGCGCGACCGAGGAGCTTTCCGTCGATTACGGCTTCGATCCGCTCGAGATCGGTTTCAATGCGCGCTATCTGCTCGACATCGCGGGGCAGCTCGAAAGCGGCACTGCGGAGTTCCAGCTCGCCGATCCCGGCTCGCCCACCATGGTGCGCGACGGCAAGGATCAGTCGGCGCTCTACGTGCTGATGCCGATGCGGGTATGAGAGCCTCTCGCCGGGAGCAGGGCAAGATCGCGTCTGAGGCTGCCGGGGCTGAGGGTCCGGCGCCGAGGCGCCTTTGCGTCGAAGAGCTGAAACTCACCGATTTCCGGAATTATGCCAGCGCACGGCTCGCCCTTGGGCCAGAGCCCGTGGTTCTCGTGGGCGATAATGGCTCGGGCAAGACCAATCTGCTCGAGGCGGTCTCCCTGCTCGGTCCGGGTCACGGCTTACGCGCACGACCCTATAGCGAGCTTTGCCGGAAAGACGGCGCAGGCGGTTTTGCCGTCGCGGCGAAGATCGTCTCGCCGCAAGGTGAGGTCGAGATCGGAACGGGACTCCCCGCTGGCTCGCGTGAAGAAAGCTCGGGGCGCACGGTCCGGATCGGCGGCAAGGAGCAGAGCGCGGGCGCGCTCGGCGATTATGTCAAGCTGGTCTGGCTGATCCCGGCCATGGACGGCCTCTTCACCGGGCCGGCGTCGGAGCGGCGGCGCTTCCTCGACCGGCTCGTGCTTGCCCTCGATCCCAAGATGCGCTCGCCGCTCGGCCGTTATGACCGCGCCATGCGCCAGAGGAACCGCCTGTTCCAGATGCGCGAGGGCTCCCGCGCGCTGTTCGAGAGCCTCGAGGAGCAGATGGCGGAAGCCGGCGTGGCGATCGCCGCCTCCCGGCTCGATGCGCTGCACCGGCTCGTGAGGCTGATCGAGCGGACGCGCGAAGCCCGCGGCGAGAATGCACCTTTCCCCTACGCGCTGCTTGCGCTCGAAGGCAGGCTCGAAGATGCGCTCGGGACGTGCTCGGCGACCGAGGTCGAGGACGAATTTCGCCGCATCTTGAGCGAGGGACGTGAGCGCGACCGGGCCGCCGCGCGGGCCCTTGAAGGACCGCACTTGAGCGACCTAATAGTGATTCACGGCCCGAAAAATGCGCCCGCCGAGCACTGCTCCTCGGGCGAGCAGAAGGCGCTTCTGATCGGGCTGATTCTCGCCAAGGCCGAACTCATTAAGGATATCGAGGGCACCCCCCCTCTCGTCCTCCTGGACGAGGTAGCGGCCCATCTCGACGAAGCCCGTAGAACGGCACTTTTTGGCGAAATTCTGCGGCTCGGCGCCCAGGCCTGGATGACCGGGACGGACCGCGACCTATTCACCCCGATCGCTCAAGACGCCCAAATCTTGGCAGTGAATCGGGGTAAGATTAGCGCCTGATTCCCGTATGCCGGCGGAGGCCGCCGACAAGACCAACAACCCCTTCCAAGGACCCATGACACCAGCCTCAAAACGCAAAGCCCAAGCCGCGGCGGAATATGGTGCGGAATCGATTAAGGTGCTGAAAGGCCTCGATGCCGTACGCAAGCGGCCGGGCATGTATATCGGCGACACCGATGACGGCTCGGGCCTCCATCACATGGTCTATGAGGTGGTCGACAACGCCATCGACGAGGCGCTCGCCGGCTACGCGGACGAGATCGTCGTCATCCTCAATGCCGACGGCTCGGTCACGGTCGAGGACAACGGGCGCGGCATCCCGACGGAAATCCACAAGGGCGAAGGCGTCTCGGCCGCTGAAGTGATCATGACGCAGCTCCATGCCGGCGGGAAGTTCGACCAGGACTCCTATAAGGTATCGGGCGGCCTGCACGGCGTCGGCGTGTCGGTGGTGAACGCGCTCTCGGCGAAGCTCGAGATGACCATCTGGCGCGGCGGCAAGGAGTATTTCATGCGCTTCGCCGACGGCGTGCCGGAGAAGCCACTCAAAGTGGTCGGCGATGCCGGCGGTAAAACCGGCACGCGCATCACCTTCGTCCCCTCGCCCAAG
>DATJZL010000136.1:0-8954 GCA_035499115.1 Methyloceanibacter sp.
GACATAGATCGCTCGACGCCGCCACGAGTGGTGGCGCTTCTTCGCTCCGACCTGCAGCTCAGTGCTCATTTCGCTGGCGAGACCGTGATTTCTCCGGTTCCCGTCCGGCCGAAGCGGTCGGGCCGATACATGTCCTCGACCACCGCCTGCGGCAGCACATAGCTTCCAGGCGACACCGCGCGCACGATATAAGCGACCGTGAACACGGGCTTATCGTCGCTCCGCCGCTCGAAGGCCGCGGCGAACCGGTCGTCGCGGAACTCGGTGAACGACGGCGTGCCCGCATTCTCGATCCACTCGAGTGTGCCGGTATCGCCGGAGGAGACGAGATGCGGATTGTCGATCTCGAATCCCGCCGGCACGTAGTCGATGAGCGAGACGCGTGCGAATTGCGGCTGCGGCTCGGTCACGGTGAGCACCACGACGAAGCGGTCGTTCTGCTTGGCGTGGCTCGGATCGGCATCGGCCCCATCGAGCGTGTGGAAGCTCCGCTCGATGGAGAAGCCATGCTCGGCGGCCGGCTCGGGCGTCTTGGGTGAGCCGCTCACCGAGATCACCGCATCGAGCGGCCCGTCGCCGCTATTGGTCACCGTGAGCGGTGTGGCGGCGAGCTGCTCCTCGTCGAAGGTGCGATAGAGCGGGCCTTGCTGGCCGGCATCGTTGACGGTGAGGCTCACATTCTGCTTGCCGAGAGCGCGGGCTGCCAGCACGAGCCAGGCGTCTTCCTGCGTCGAGGTGTAGGTGACGAGGTCGCGCGCCTTGTCGATGTCCTTGGTGGCGCTGACCAGGATCACCTTCGGCGCATCGCCTTCGGCGGCGAGGGTCACCACCGCTGCTGCGTCGCGGAGCGGCGAGCCGTAATCGATGCGCCCGCCCTCATAGCGCTTGTCCTTGGGAAGCGCGGCGAGCGCCGCGTCGAAGGCCTTCTCGGCCCTGACCCGGTCGCCCAGCATGGCGAGCGCGGCGGCGATCTCGGCCTTGGCCGTCGCCGTTCCGAGATCGTCGAGTTTCACGTCGGCGATGTAGCGAAGATCGCCGACCGGCGCCATGCCGTTGCGGGCAAGGACGTAGAGCGCATAGGCGAGCGCAAGCCCGCCGTCGGTGGCGACGTCAGGTGCCGTGCTCACATAATTGCGCAAGCGGTCGAGCGCGAGCTTGAACTGGTCGTCCGAGACGGAGAAGCCGCGCGCGCGGGCGCGGGTGAGAAAGTCCGTCGTATAAGAGTCGAGCCAGGCATCCTCGCCGCCCGGCGACCACAGGCCAAACGAGCCCTCGGAGCCCTGGCGCGCGAGAACGATCTCGATCGCCTTGGCAATGCGCTCGTCGACGCCGGTGTCGACCGCGAGCTGCGCATCGAGCGCCATCTCGTTGACGTAGAGGAGCGGCAGAGCGCGGCTGATCACCTGCTCGGTGCAGCCGAGCGGATAGCGGTCGAGCGCTGCGAGTAGGCTCGCCACGTCAAGCGCGGCCGAGGGCGTCACCGAGAGCGCGACCTTACCCGTTCCCGGCACGAGATCGCTGAACACGTCGCTCGTGACGGTGATGCTCTGACCCGGATTGAGCGGCTTCACCGTACGCCGGGCAAGGATCTGCGTCGCCGGCTTCACCTCGAGCGCGTACTTGCGCTCGATGGCGAAGTCTCCCGGCCCTGTGACAGCGACGGAAACAGTGCCGTCGCCGACGCCGGTTGCCGAGATGGGCAGGCTCACCCCGCCGCGCTTCTTGGCGTCGAGGGGCAACGTCTTGTCTGGGCCTTCGACGGTGAGCGGACCTTGGGTCGTCACCGCGATCTGATAGTTGCCGGTCTCGCCTTCGACGTTGTCTAGGTCGAGCCGGAGCGTGCTCTTGTCGCCCATCAGCAGGAAGCGCGGGAGCGTCGTAGTGAGCACCACGGGATCGCGCACCACCACGTCGGCCGAGGCGTGGCCGACCTTGTCGTTGCTCCAGGCGACCGCCATCACCCGCACAGTGCCGACGAAACCCGGAATGTCGAAGCTGACTTCGGCGGTGCCGTCCGCGCCAACCGCGACGATGCCGGAATAGAGCGCAAGCGGCGCTTGCGTCGGGGGACTACCTTGCAGCTCGCCTTCGCCGCCGTCGCCGCCCGTCCTGATCTGGCCTTTGGTGCCTTGCATGCCGTCGATCAGCTGGCCGTACAGGTCGCGGATCTCGGACGAGAGCTTGCGCTGGCCGAGAAAATAAGTGTCGGGGTCGGGCGCCTTGTAATTGGTGAGGTTGAGGATGCCGACATCGACCGCCGACACGACGACACGCGCCTCTTCATTCGGCGCCAATCCGCTGAATTTGATCGGCACGCGCAGCGTGGTCTCGGGCCGGATGAGCTGCGGCAGGTCCATGGCGACGCCGATGGTATGCGCCGCCTTGTCGATGCCGAACCACTGCACACCGATGGCGCGGCCGGGCATGCGCTTCTCGGCCTCGTCAAGCGGACGTCTGAGGGTCGCGAGCACATAAGCGCCCGTGCCCCACTCCCCGCCGACCGTGAGTGGAAGCTTGACGAGTCCAGGTTGCACGTCGGTCGTCGTGGTGGTGAGCAGTTTGTCGCCGATCACCGCCAGCGTCACTTGGCCGGCGCTCCGCGCCGTCACCGCGACGGTCATGGAGTCGCCGGGCTTATATTCTTTCTTGTCGAGGGCGATCTCGAGCAGATCCGGCGTGTCGGCAGACGCCTCGGCATAGAACCCTGCGTCGAAGCCGTATGTGGTCTCGGGACCTTGCGGGTCAGCGCTCGTCACTTCGAGCCGGTAACGTCCCCAGCTGACCGGGGCCGAGATCTTGCCCGGCTTGTCGGGCACGACATCGATCACGCCGTCGGCGACGCGGCGCGTCACCTTGATCGGCTCGTAGTTCCAGTAGCCGTTGGAGCGATACCACTGATATTTGGACTCGATGCTGAGGAGCTGCCATTTGAGCCCCTTCGCTTCGATTTCTTTGCCGTCAGGAGCGACCATGGCGACTTCGAAGCTCGCCGTGTCCTGATCGTTGAGCGCGCTGCCGGAGAAGAGCGGCTTCACCCCGATCATGTTCGAAGCGGGCACGATGGGAAGCGAGAGACTCCGCTGCACCGCTCGTCCGCCGGGCTCGGCGAGTCTCACGTTGATATTCGCCTGAAGCGGCTTGGTCGAAGCCGGCAGCTTGCCGAGATCGACGGTGAAGGTCGCCTTGCCCTGGTCGTCGGTCTGCGGCAAGTCGGCGAGCGGAACGGCCTCGGTCGCGACTTCGTCCTCTTCCGGCTCGTCCTTCGCGTTCAGCCCGAACACATAGCCTGTATAGCCGGGACGCTCCTCGGTCCTGACGATGTTGACCTCGCCGTCGATGTCGAGACCCGCGGCCGGCGCACCATAGAGGAAGCGTCCGTCGAGGGTGATCTTGGCCGGCGCGGCGGGTGCGATGCTCGTCGCCTCGGTGGTCAAGTCGAATTCGAGCCGATCCGGCACATAGTCTTCGACGAGGAAGCTCGCCTCGCCGATCGACGGCTGCTTCGGATCGGAATAGACGGCGACACGCCACGTGCCGGTCGGCGCCGAAGAGATGATGGGGATGCTGAGTGAGCGCCCGCCAAGCCCCTGGTCCGGCACCACAGTGCGGCGATACTCGACCCCGTCAGGCCGCTCGACCACCATCGTGAGATCGACATCGGGAACGGCGACGCCGACGGCGTTGCGCAGCAGCGTGGTCACATAGACGGTCTCGCCGGTACGGTAGACGCCGCGTTCGGTAAACACGAAGGCGTCGAGCGCGCCGGGCGGCTCACGTCCCGCGACGCCGCGATCGGTCAGATCGAAGGCGGACTGCGTAAGATTGAGAAAGGCATAGTCGCCGCCGTCGCCGGAGGCCACTAGCATGGCCGGAGCTTGGCCTCCTTCGCCGCGGGCAAGACCCGGCTCGAAAGCAACCGCGCCTGAGGCATCTGTCTTCTTGACCGCCAGCACATCGTTGTTGCGGGCAAGCAGCCTGATCTCGACGTTCCCTGCCGGCGCCGTCGTCGCGAGGGAATTGACGAAGGCATGGATGCCGTCGGAGCCGGAATAGGCCGTGAGCCCGAGATCGGAGACGATGAACCATTGCGTAGCGCGCTCACCGTAATCGTCGCCGGGAACATTGGCCGGCTGCGCCGCGAGCAGATAGACGCCGGGCTGCATGGTCGGCACCGCCTCGTTGATGGGGAAGGCGGTGGTGATCTCCTGGTTGAGCTCCTTCTCGACCTTGAGCTCGCCGGTCCACACCTTCTCGCCCTTCTGGTTGGCGATGTCGTCGAGCGAATAACCGTAAAGATTGCGCTCGAAGTCGTCGCCGAGCACGTTGTCGATCAGGCTGCGGTCGCCGATGCGATAGATCGAGACCTTGAGGGCATCGGTGTTCACGCTGATGAGCGGGATGCCTTGTTGGCCCGTTCGCGGCAGAACATAGGCCTTGCCGGCGAGCCTGACCGACGGACTCCGATCGCGCACATAGATGGTGAAGTCGGCATTCTTGAGCAGGCTTTCGTCGACCGTCGAGGGCAACCCTGCGCGAAGCGTAATGGAATAGGTATCGCCGTGCTCTAGTCCTTCGACGCAGAGCTGCTGGTCGTCGACCGAGATCGCCGGCTTGTCTTGGCCGGCAACCACGACATAAGGCGCAAAATCAGTGCGCTTGGGCAGCTTCTCCGAGAACTGGAAGCAGGCACGCGGGCTTGCGGAGTCGGAGTCCACGCTGAAATTGGAGACGCGGAAGCCATACTTCTCGCGGAGCGAGGCGTAGGTCGCCTTGAGGTCAGGAGTTGCGTCGAGCGCGAGCGCGCTCTTCAGCACGTTCAATGCCTGACGCCACTCGTCGCGCTTGCCGAAGGCGTTGGCGAGCGTGATCAGCGCCGCCGCCTCGTCCGGCGCGTTGGTCGCGCGCTGATAGGAGATATAGGCCGCGGTGGCCGCGTTGTCGAAGCGTGTCGAGCCATCGTCCTCATCGGTCACCGGGATGGAGAGCCAGATATCGGCGAGCCTCCGCCAGGCGGCGTCGTCGTTCGGCGCGACGGTGACGATCTGCACATAGACATCGGCGGCGCTTGCCAGATCTTGCGACTTGAGCAGCGCATCGGCCTGCTGCTTCAGCTTGATCAGCGGCTTGTCGACGGTGCCCGCCTGGTCCTTGAGGTCGGCGATCAGAGTGATGGCCGCATCGTCCAGGGCATCGTCTTGAAAAGTCTTGTTGGCGGCGAGGGAAGGGGTGGCGAGGACAAGGAAAAGCGCGGCGACGAGGCCGGCGCGGAACCATGCAAGCATTGTTTCCTCCGGGGGGCCCGCCCTCGGGCAAGCGGGCGCAAGACCCCTATCGTACTGGAGGCTTGTGACGGAAACCAGGGTTACGAACTGATCTCAGTCGGCAAACGCCGGAAGGGCCGGCCAGCCATAGATTTCCGCGGCCCGGCGGATAAGCGCCTCGGCGAGGATTGAGCCATTGTCGGAGTTGGTCATCACCACCATCCCCTGGCCCTCGCCGGGCATGAGGATGAGATAGGATTGATAGCAGACATTCTGTCCCCGTTTCATGACGACGAGCGCTCCCCCGCTTTCGGCGATCGCCGCGCCAAGACCGTAGGGACCGCCGTTCTGCCGCGTCAGCATCTGCCGAACCGTCTCAGGGGTGAGAAAGAGCGCGCTATCTCCGCGCCACGCCCTGCCAACGAGGAGCAGGAGATTGGCGATGTCACTCGGCGTCGACCAAAGTCCTGCGGCAGCATGCTCGGGGAAGACGTGGTAGCCGCCTTTGATTTCCGTCCCGTCGGCGAGATGTCCGGTCGCGGCCTTCGCCCTAAGCTGATCCGGCAAAGGCTGGGCGAAGGTCGAGTGGTTCATCTCAGCCGGCTTCAGCACGGTCTCGTCCATCGCCTCGACGAAGGGTGCTTGCAGCGTATCGACCATGAGCGCTTCGGCGATCTCGTAGCCCCCGCCTGAATAATGATAGGCACTGCCTGGCACGGCGGTCACCGTGACAGGAGGCGAATTGGCCGGCGGCATCCCGTCGAGAATTTGCGTCAGCGTAGGCAGCGGCGCTCCGAGTTCGTAGCCGAGAAAGCCCGGCACGCCGATCCCTGCCGTCATGCTGAGCAGCCCGCGCAAGGTGACCGGATGATCCTTGTCGAGATCGTTGGCCGGCACATGCCACGAGGTGAGGCTTGAATTGATGTCTTCATCGAGGGCGAGCCGCTGCCGATCGACGAGGCGCATCGCGCCTATCGCCGCGACGAATTTCGACAGCGACGCAGCCTGAAAAAGCGTGTCGGGCGTCGCGCCTTGTCCGTAAGCGCGCGCGGCGGCGATGCCGTCTTGATCGATCAGCGCGATGCTGACCGATGGAACGTTGAGCGCAGCCATCGCCTCGCTGAGCGTGAGCGTCTTGCTCACGCCGCCGATGGTGACGTTGAGCCCGGACTCGAGGTCCGCAGGCGCGGCTGCCACGGCGGTGCGCGGCAGCGAGAGGAGACCGGCAAGCACAACAGCGGCCAGCCCTAACCGCCGCATCGTCTTGCCCATGCAAGCCTCTCCTCACGCGGCACTTTCCATCTCGCGCGCGAGCGTGCCGATCTGCCCGCGCACCCATTCATGGCATTCGTCACGGTCATAGCTCGAATGCCAGAACAGCCTCAACGGAAACGCGACGCCCGCGAAGGGCTGATGAATGCGGACGAGCCCAAATTGCCGCTCGAGGATCGCAGCGAGCGAGACCGGGAGGGTGAGAAGCGCGTCGCTATTCAGCGCGAGCAGAAGGCCGACCAGCACGGAGGAGACGCGCTCGACGATCCGGCAGGAAGTCCTCTCGGCGGCGAGCGCTTGGTCGATCAGCTCGAGCGCCGGCAAGGAATTCACCTCGATGTGGTCGGCAGCGGCGAAACCGAGCGCCTTGGGCTTCCGCTTCGCGAGTGGATGACCAGGGCGGGCGAGCGTGACCAGCCTGTCGTCGAACAGCTTCAGCATGCGGATGTCAGGTGCTTGAACCGGCAGACCCTCGATGTCGATCACGAAATGGCAACGGCCGCTCCTGAGCGCTTCGACGTTCTCTTCGCGATGCGACGGCATCCAGCCGGCATGTATACTCGGCGCGAGCTGGGCGAGGCGCTGGCGGAGCGGCTGAACCAGAATGAGCTCGCCGGTTTCGCTCGCGGCGACCGCGAAGTCGCGCGACGCAAGCGAAGGATCGAACGGCTTGCTTGGCCGAAGCAGGCTCTCCATGCCGGCAAGGATGACATGCACGGTCGGCGCGAGCTCGAGCGCCTTGGCCGTCGGCACCAGCTTCTGCCCGGCCCGCACAAACAGCTCGTCGGCGAAAATCTCGCGGAGCTTAGCGAGCGCATGGCTGATGGCGGATGAGCTTCGCCCGAGGCGCTCGGCGGCGCGCGTCACGCTCGCGTCGACGAGCAGCGCGTCGAGCGTGACCAGGAGATTGGCATCGACCTCTTTTAGATGCATGGAATGCAACTATTAGGCTGAGAAAAGTTCACTTCATGCATGTTAGCCGGCACGCTACTGTGTTGACAAGACGTCCGGCTGCCCAGCCCGGATGTCTGAAATGTCCGAAGCGGAAGCTAGGATGTTTCCTCATCTCAGCCTTGCGACGGCCCGAAGGTTCGCGCCAGAGGGCCGTCGCAATTTCCTGATTGGCTGGGAGACGGTCCTTGGGGGCCGGCACGGATCAAGGGGTAACGATGTTCCGCAAATCTTGGATTGCTGGCTCGATCGCAGCATTGGCGATCGGCGTTTCTGTGGCGGTGCTCCCCGCCGCGGCCGATCCTTCGGCCAGGGATGTGCTCAAGACCTACTCCGACATCGCCGAGGCCGCTTATTCCGATGCGGCCGGCACCGCGCGCACACTGAAGCTCGCGGTCGATGCTTTCCTCGCTCACCCGACCGATGACAATCTGCGCGCCGCCCGCGCCGCCTGGATCGCCGCGCGCATCCCTTACATGCAGACCGAGGCCTTCCGCTTCGGCAACCCGGTCGTCGACGATTGGGAAGGCCGGGTGAATTCCTGGCCGCTCGATGAAGGCTTGATCGATTATGTCGACACCAACATCTATGGTACCGATTCGTCTGAGAACGAGCTCTATACCGCCAACGTCATCGCCAACACGTCGCTCGTCATCGGCGGCAAGAAGATCGACACCTCGAAGATCACCAAGGAGCTTCTCGCCAACGTGCTGCAGGAGGCGGGAGGCGTCGAGGCCAATGTCGCCACCGGCTATCACGCCATCGAGTTCATGCTCTGGGGCCAGGACCTGAACGGCACTGGGCCCGGCAACGGCAATCGTCCCGCTACCGACTACGATCTCAAGAATTGCACCCACCGCAATTGCGCGCGCCGCGCCGAATATCTCCGCACCGCGACCGATCTCCTCGTCGATGACCTGACCTGGATGGCGGCGCAATGGGGGCCTGATGGCTCAGCGCGCAAGAAGGTCATAGCCGGCAGCGACGAGGCGGGGCTCACGGTGATCATGACCGGCCTCGGCAGCCTGTCCTACGGCGAGCTGGCCGGCGAGCGCATGAAGCTCGGGCTCATGATCCACGATCCCGAGGAGGAGCATGACTGCTTCTCGGACAACACGCACGCTTCGCACTTCTTCGACGCGCTCGGCATCCGCAACGTCTATCTCGGCACCTATCGGCGCGCCGACCGCTCACTCGTGTCAGGTCCCAGCGTCTCTGATCTGGTGAAGGCGAAGTCGCCGGAGATCGATGCCGAGGTGCGGGCGAAGCTCGATGCCACCATGGACGCGATGAATGTGCTCTATCTCCGCGCGCTCACCACCGAGTCTTACGATCAGATGATCGGCGAGGGGAACGACGAGGGGAACGCCGTGGTGCAGCACGCCATCGACGCCCTGCTCGACCAGACGAAATCGCTCGAGCGCGCCGTGGCCGTTCTCGATCTCAAGTCGATCAAGTTCGAAGGCTCCG
>DATJZL010000137.1:0-9074 GCA_035499115.1 Methyloceanibacter sp.
ATCTGAGCGCCTTCTTGAAATTGTCGGGCGATGACGGCAGGAAATCCTTCATCTCGACATTGATGACGGGATTCTTGCCCACGAGTTGAAGCGCCGACTTGCGCATTGGTCCGTAAGCGATGAGCTCGGCCTGAGCCGCGAGCCGCGCCGGAGCTGAGGCGAAGACGATGAAGCGCTTGGCCCCATCCTTGTTCTTGGCCCCCTTGGGAATAGCCCAAACATCAAGGTCATAGACCTGCCCGTCCCAGATCACGCCGAAGCGCTTGCTGTCGCCGACCGCGGCGCGGAAGATGCGACCGCTATATCCCGCCGCCATCACCGCCTTCTTCTCCAAGAGCCAGCTGATCGGCTCCTGCGCATTGTCCCACCAGAACGTATCGTTCTTGATCTTGTCGAGCGCCTTGAAGGCGCGGTCGACGCCTTCGGGCGTCGCAAGCTCGGTATAGACGTTGGCCGGGTCGACGCCGTCGGCGAGGAGGGCAAGCTCGAGCGTGTAGCGTGGGCTATTGGGGAGCGCCCGTTTCCCGGGAAACCGCTTCAAGTCGAGGAGGTCAGCGATTTGACCAGGCTGCGCCTTGGGGAACGCCTGGCGGTCGAAGGCGATCGCTGTCGACCAGGCAACACTTGCAACCCCGCAAGAGGAGAGCCCGCCGGTGAAGAAATCTTGCTCGGCGCTTTCACCCGAAGGCGCCGCGCCGAGGCTGGAAGCCTCGATCGTCTCGAGCAGGCCATCGCTGCACAGCGCGCCGAGCGCCGATGAGGACAGATCGACCACGTCGACCGGGGACGAGTCCCCGCCGATCATCGCTTTGATCTTGGCGAGCGAGCCGTCGTAAATCTGGGTCGCGATGCTGGTTCCGGTTTCCTTGGCGAAGGGCTCGAAATAGGCAATCTCCTGGGATTGCTCATAGGCCCCACCCCAGGTGGCAACGCTGAGCGTGCCTCCGCTTGTTCCGGCGCCGGGCGTATCCTCGGCGCTCGCGACGGCTGCACCGAAGCCCAAACCGAACGCGAGCGCCGTAGCAAGGCGCAAGGCTTGCCCCGCCACCGCGCCGGCGTTCTTTCCGCTGATGCGGCTTCCGCGAAGATGTCGCTTCCGTTGCAAAGGCACCATCGTCATTCCAGTCGAAAGAGGTCTAACGCCAATCAGTGCGGCGACACTCCCGCGGTCGGACCAGCTTGCGGCCACCCTTCGCCGAGGGCTGGCCTGTCAGCCCGCCGGATCATCGGCTGCGACAAGGGCCCGCGAATAGAAACCCGAGGCGGGGGCCCGTCGCTCGACTGCGAGGTCTTCGCCGGCACCACATGGCTTGCGACCGACAAGTTCCAATCCAAAGTCTGCTGTCCGAGATCCACGTCACCATTGCCGGAAACCAATCCTCGGCGTGTCTGCATGTTGAACATTTGGCATGAAATGTGGCCAGCAACGAGGCGGCAATCGGCATCGAGCGTATCGAATGGCGTAAGGGTATCGCGGCTCCATCCATCTCCTTCGAGGGGTGCCGCGGCCGTCAGCAAGCGGGCAAGGTCGACCGGCACGGTACCGCCTTGCGAACTCACCTTGAGATTGCCGGAAAGGTCGTGCACCAGCGCATCGAAGGTCACGCCCTCGGTGGAAAGTTCGGTTTTCAGGCCGCCGCTGCCGGTGACTGGGACGGTAAGCCCGAACGGCGAAAGACAGGTCTCGATGGTCACGTCCTCAAGGTTCGCGACCAAGGTCGCTTTCACGTTCCGATGCGACAAGTCGAGATTGAGGCGTCCCGACGCCGATCCATCGCAGAGATCGAGCTCGCCGATCTCGCCCGCCACCACCCCGCCCTTGGCGCTGACGGTGAATCCGCCGCGACCAAGACTGGTCGCGGACGCTACGATTTCGCCGGCTGAGATACGCAAATCGGCATCGAGATATTTGAGCAAGGCCCAATCGAATAACCTGTACGCCGCCCCTTGCTCGTCTGCGTCAGTTCGCATGAGATAGGGATCGAGCACCAGCCGGTCGAACGCGAGCGTGCCCTCGATGCGTGGCGGCGCGCCGGTGGTGACCGCGAGAAGACCGTCGGCGGTGTTGCCGTCCATCGTGAAGGAGCCATCATCGAAGGTGAGCGTCGTGCCGTTCCAATGCACGCCGCCCTTGGCGGAGATGCCTTGCAGGCTCGTCCCCACCGGCACGACGATTCCAGCCCATCTCAGCAAACGGCGCCCGTCGGCGATATCGGCGTTCATGTCGCCGTCGAGTTCGATCCCGTCGCCGAGCGTGGCCGTGCCGGTGAGCCTAGCCGTGAGCGGGTCTGAGCCGAAGCTCGCCGAAATCGGCACGTTAGCTCCCTCCGCCGTGTCCGACGGCTCGCCGCTGTCGACCGCGAAGCGGACGTTTTCATTGCGGAAATCGAACGAGCCGAAGCTCGACATCGTGCCTCGTCCCGAGCTTGCATCGAAGCGCGCATTGAAGTTGGTGATCGCCTCGGCGCCGTAGGCGGCCGGCAAATTTATCTCGCCGTCACGGAAGCGAAGCACATTGACAGGAGAGCCGGCGAGCAGGTTGGCAACCAGCTCCTGCGGCGTGTGGTCGGCGGGCTTCAGCGGGGGTGTCGGCTCTTTCAGCGTGATGATGGCCTTGCTCAGCCTGATTGTATCGAAGCGAATGCGCCCGAGAAACAAGTCGGGCAGATTCAAGGTGATCTTGGCGTCCTTCGCCTTGATGGATTTCACCATGGGGAGGCGTGAAGCGTCGGTCACCTCGAACGGACCTTTGATCGAGACCGAGGGGAAGTAGTGGAGGCGAAGGGGACCACTCAGCCTGACCTCGCCGCCCGTCCAGGCGGCAAGAGCGGCAGTGACCCGGTCATGGAGTTGAGAAGAGGAGCCAACTTTCCGGGGCAGCAAGGCGATGCCCGCAAGAAGGAACGCAATAAGGCCGAGGAGAAGCCATTTCCAAGAGAGCTGGCGAGGCTTCATGCCGATCTATCCACCCGTCTGACGTTGCCTGCGATGAGGCTACGCTGATCCGACCGCCACGGCCCCGGGTTTTTCTAACCCGATTGACCCCCTATGGCGAGCCCAACTCCCGCATTTTCTTGAGTTATCAAGAGATACGCAACGCCAATTCGGGGGGTGCGTCTGACGCAGGCGGGGGCCCGGCAGAGACCGTTCGCCGGCTGCCGGCAATGATTCCATGGAGCAGCAGCACCGGGGCGAGGCTGACAGCGACGATGGAGAGCGCCGACAATCCTGCCTCCTCGTATCGGTAGAGAGAGGCGAGCGTGAACACCTGAGTCGAAAGCGTGTCGAAGTTGAAGGGGCGAAGCAGAAGGGTGGCCGGCAGCTCCTTCATCGAGTCGACGAAGACAAGAAGGGCTGCGGCGCCAAGCGCGGGCCTGAGCAAAGGAAGATGCACGCGGAACAACGTCTCGCTCACCGTGGCGCCGAGCGTGCGGGCGGCGGCGTCGATATTGCGGGAGATTTTGCTCAATCCCGCCTCGACCGCGCCTAGCGAGGCGGCCAGAAAGCGGATCGTGTAGGCGAGCACGATGGCAAACGCCGTGCCCGAAAGGAGAAGTCCCGTCGAAACGCCGAACAGCGAGCGCATCGCGCCATCGACTGCATTGTCAAGGCCGGCAAGTGGAATGAGAAGGCCGATGGCGAGCACGGTTCCCGGGACCGCGTAGGAGATGGCTGGGACCATGCTCGCGGCCTGAATTAGCTCAGAGCGCGTCTGTCTGCGCGCATAAGCGAGCACCACGGCGAAGCCGACGGCAAGCACCGCGGCGGCGGCGGCCAGCATCAGACTGTTGAGGGCGGCCTCCCAGAACTCCGGCTCGAGCACCGCCGCCGCATGGGCGAGCGCGTCATGCATGAGCACCAGAGCCGGCAGCACGAAGCCGAATAGAACCGGCAACCCGCAGGCGAGCGAAGCGAGCATCCCACGAAACCCGCGAAGCGTGTCCTCGGGCAGATCGCGATACCTGCCGGTCGTGTGATGGAAGCGCCTGCGGGCGCGCAGCGCGCGCTCACCGAGAAGGAGCGCCGCCACGAAGATCAGCATAACGCAGGCGATCTGCGCGGCGCCCGCGAGGCTGTTGCGGTCGAGCCACGTGTCGTAGACGGCGACTGTGAGCGTCCTCACGCCGAAGAACTCGACGGCGCCGATATCGTTGAGCGTCTCCATCAAAGCGAGCGCAACCCCGGCGGCGAGTGCCGGGCGAGAAAGCGGCAGCGCCACCTGCCAGAAGGTCTCGGCCGCACTTCGCCCGAGCGTGCGGCTCACCTCGAGCACGCACACCGACTGCGCGATGAAGCTCGCCCGTGCGGTAATGTAGACATAAGGATAGAGCACCGCGCTCATGACGAGGATCGCGCCACCGAGACTCCTGATGTCAGGGAACCAATAGTCCTGGGCATCGTGCCAACCGAACATTGCGCGCAGCGCCGTCTGCAGGCTGCCGGAATAGTCGAGCATCTCGAGATAAGTGTACGCGATGATGTAAGTCGGAATTGCGAGGGGAAGCAGGAGCAGCCACTGGAACACGCTTCTCCCCGGAAAGCGGTACATGGTGACGAGCCAGGCCGTTCCCGTGCCGATCAGGAGGGTGAGGGCGCCGATCCCTGCCATCAGGCCGAGGGTGCGGCGGAGTGCGCCAGGCAACACATTGGCGATGAGATGCGGCCAGGTATCCCCACTCGGCTGAAGCGCGATCGCCGCGATGGCAATGATCGGCGCAAGCGCGATCAGCGAGAGGATGAAGGCCGCCGCCGACCAGCCGAGATTGCCGCTCTCGACGAGCCGCTTGAGTCGCCGGCGAAAAGGCGCGCGCAGAGAGTCCCGACCGCGTCTTCTGTCAGCGCCGTTCAGTGAGACCGTCCCCGCCGCCTTTGCGTTTGTCGATCATGAGCGCCGCGACCGCCTCTTGCGACAGAAGCTGATCGGCCTCTTCCAGCGCGTCGGCGAAGGCGTTGGCGGCCGAGATCACCGGTTCGACGAGATCAGAGCCGGTCAGCGCGAGCGCGCAGGCGCGCATGGCCGGGCAGCGATGGTGCTGGGAGGCTGCGATCAGGGAGATCGCCATGCACTCGTCGGCGCAGAAGCCCGCGCAACCAAACGGATAATATTCGATCTTGCGCGACGCCGAGCTGCGCACCGCCCTCACCCAGCAGGCGAGCTCGGTGACGGCACGTTTGGCGCGCTCGGCGCCGAGCACGCGGGAATAAGCGTTCCAGCCGTGCTCCCAACAGGAAATATCGCCCGTGTCGTAGCCGGCGAGCCAGCAACGAAAGCCGACGCCGACCAGCCACTCGGCCCCGCTCCGTGGCGGCAGTGAACTCCTCTGGATCCTTGAGGAGCTCATACTGTCGATCTTCTTGTGAAAGCTCATCGCGCGTTCCTCACGAGCTCGGACCGTCGTCGAAGCCGACCTTGTCGACGAGCTCGCTCGCCTTCTTGCGCAGCGCGGCGATGTCGTTGAGCGAGATCGGGTCCGGCTTGAACGCTCCCCAGGACTTGACGAGCGGCGACCAAGGAATGCCCTCCTTGACCGGATATTCGTTGTTCACGTCGGCATACATCTCCTGGCCTTGGTCCGAGGCGAGGAATTCGAGCAGCTTGACGGCGTTGTCTTTATGCGGAGCGTATTTCGCCACCACCGCGCCGGAGATGTTCACATGCGTGCCGCGGTCATCGGTGTCGGGGAAGATAATGGTGACCGAGTTCGCCCACTCCTTCTGCTCGGGCTCTTTATCGTTCTTGAGCATCGCGCCCATGTAATAGGTATTGCCGACGGCAATGTCGCATTCGCCGGCATAGACGCCCTTGACCTGAAGCCGATCGTCGCCCGCGGGCTTGCGCGCGAGGTTGGATTTCACGCCTTTCAGCCACGTCTCGGTCCATTCCTCGCCGTGCGCCGCGATCAACGAGGCGATCAGCGCGACATTGTAGACGTGCTGACCCGAGCGGATGCAAATCTTGCCGCGCCATTTCGGGTCGGCGAGGTCCTCATAGGTGATCTTGTCGAGCTTCACCCTCTCTTTGGACGCGTACACGACCCGCGCGCGGCGCGTGAGCCCGAACCATTGATTGTCGGCGGCGCGATAGGCTGGCGGGATGGCGGCTTCGAGCGCCGGAGATTGAATCGGTTGGGCGATTCCGGCATCGGTTGCTTGCGTGAGATTGCCGACATCGACGGTGAGCAGAACGTCGGCCGGGCTATTGCGCCCTTCCGCCTGGATGCGCTCGATCAGACCCTTCTCGGCAAAGATCACGTTGACCTTGACGCCTGTCTGCTCGGTGAATGCCTCGAACAGCGGGTTGATCAGGTAAGGCTGGCGGTAGGAATAGACATTCACCTCGCCTGCCTCTTCGGCCATGGCGATCGTGTCGGCAAGGAGGGGAGAGAGAAGCGCAAGCGCAAAGGCGCAGGCGAGACGCAATCGCATTTTTTCCTCCAATGGCCGGGGTTCAAGGCCCCGGTATCGGACCTAACGCTAAGCTCCGGGACCAAGCAGTCCGGGAGCGACATCGTTCTCGATTAAAGGCTGCGATCTCGGCGTGTCAACAAGAATATCGTAACCTTAGAAGTCTTCTAAGCTCTATCAACGCAGTAATTAGTGAAAGATAGCAGGGATTATTGCAAGTATCAGGTGACAAGTCTTGCTGAAAAGTCTGCAAACATGCTGGTTACACTGAAATGCCTCGCAAGTGCACAGAGTAAAGAATGGAGCGCCCAAGCCAGCGAGGCCGTCACTCGGAGAGGTCCGAGGTGAACAGCCGTTCGGCGGGGAAGACGACGTCGGCCGAGGTCCCCACCCCCGGCTCGCTGGTCAGAACGAGTCGCGCGCGGTTGGCATCGACCAGCGCCTTGGTGACAGGCAGTCCCAAGCCAGTGCCGGACTGCTTACGCGGGGCGGTGTCGAGCTGATGGAAGGGCTGCATGGCAAAGGCGATCTCGTCCTTCGTCATGCCGACGCCGTTGTCGCGCACGCGCAGGCGGAGCTCGCCGTCGACCATCGTGCCCGAAACGATCACCTGACCCCCTTCCTTGGTGAACTTGATGGCATTGGTGAGGAGGTTGAGCAGGATCTGCTTCAGGCGCCTCGGATCAGCGACGATGCACGGAAGCTTGTCGGCAAGAGAGGTGCGAAGCACGATACGCGACCGCTTGGCGAGCGGCTGCAGGCTGTTGACGCAATCCTCGACGAGTTCCGGCACCTCGACCGCGGTGAAATCGAGCTCGAACTTACCGGCCTCGATCTTGGAAATGTCGAGCAAATCGTTGAGGAGCGAAAGCGCATAGAGGCCGCTTTGATGGATGTCCTCGACATAGCCCTTGTAGCGGTTGTTGCCGATCGGACCGAAGCGCTCTTGGAGCATCAACTCAGTGAAGCCGAGGACCGAATTCAGCGGCGTGCGCACCTCGTGACTGACCTTGGCGAGGAAATCGAGACGGCGCGAAGCGGCGTTGGCGTCGAGCTCGGCTTGCGAGGGTACACTCTCCTCATCGAGGCTCTTCTGATCGATGAGACGAAGCAGTGTCAGGCCGGCGTCGGGATCGAGTTTGCTCGAAGCAAAAGCGACTCTGAGCTTCCGCCGCGAGCGGGTCAGCGCATCGACCGGCGCGCTTCGCTCACTCTCCGTTTCGCTCACGAGAGCGGCCATGCCGCGAGGCAGGATCGCTTCAAGCCCGCCCGCCTCGATCAGCTCCGAGAGTGAGCGATAGCCGAAGGCATGGGCAAAAGCGGAATTCGCATGGATGAGCCGACCGTGTGCGAGCAGTCCAATGGCCGCCGGCATCGCCTCGAGCAACAGCTTGATGCCGTGCGGAGCGAGCGTGAACTCTGCGGCCTGGATGGTCTCCTCCGAAGGCTCAGCTACAGCCAATGGCAAGACCCGACCCTCGAGCGCCCGGGCGATATGCTCGAGCGCCTCGCGATCGCCATCGAGCTGTTCCATCCGTCGTTGCAGCCTGAGGTCGGCCATCGGCGGGCCCACTCTGAAAAACCCTGTAAGAGCTCATTCCAGCCGCGCCTGGGTGCGACGCCAACAATGGCCGGACGCGCCCTCCCTTGGGGCGCTTGCTCGACTCAGCCACTAAATTTAGGCGAATTCGCCTTTTTGCATAGGGTTAATGCGAAAACTTCGTCATCACGACTAAAAAAGTGCTGATGGAGTCGGCGTACCCCTTGCTTTATCGCAGCGCAGCATTTATATTGCAGTGCAACAAGACAATACTGCGGGGGTCCATGCCCCGTCATGGGCCGAACCCGCTGCCCAGGCGAAATGAGTCCAAGCAGAGGTCATCACCATGAGCGACACCTATACCCCCCAAGCCGCCGCCGAGCAGGCACGCGATGCATTCCGCAAAGCCGCGAAGGAATTCGAGACGTTGAAGATCGACACGACCGTTCCCGAGAGCGTACGCGCTCTCGCCGAGAAGACGGTCAACCAGACCCGCGAAGCTTACGAGCGGGGCAAGGAGCAACTGGAAGAGGCGATTGACGCGCTTGAGCGCTCCTTCGACGCCGCAGGCCAGGGCGCCACGGCGTTCAATCGCAAGCTTATCGACCTTGCTCAGCGCAATCTCAACTCCGCGTTCGACTTCGCCAAGAAGCTCGCCGGCGCCAAGACGCTCGGCGAAATCGTCGAGCTCCAGTCGGCCTTCATCCGCAGCCAGTTCGATGTGTTCGCGAGTCAGGCAAGTGAGATCAGGGCTCTGACCACGAAGATCGCCGCCGACACCACGGAGCCGATCAAGCATCAAGTGACCAAGACCTTCGAGGCAGCGCGTAAGTAACTCAGTCCTTCCTTCCCTGAGTGACAGTGCCAGTCGTAAGAAGGCCCGGGCCCTCAGCCTGGGCCTTTTTGCGTCGGTGGGCGCCGCCCGGGAGCAGGCGCGAATCAGCATGCGCAAGCTTGCAACGTCTATTGGCTCCGCTTAGGTTCGCCGGAAGGCATCGCGCCGTATGCCGCCGTAGCTCAGCTGGTTAGAGCGCTTGACTGTGGATCAAGAGGTCGGTGATTCGAATTCACCCGGCGGTACCAACCCAATCTCTAAGGCGTGCTCTTTACAAACTAAGGCGACAAGTTG
>DATJZL010000138.1:0-14229 GCA_035499115.1 Methyloceanibacter sp.
TTCGTCATCCCGAGTCCCTCGCCAAGAGCGGCGCCTGCCTCGTTGACGCCCGGATTCACGAGGCAGGGAAATTGTTTCAGCAGCCGTCTGAGCAATATCGCTCCCAGTCCGACCGAGCGGTATTCCGGGCGCACCATGAGATTGATGGGATAGGCGCCGTGGATGCGCTCTCCAGAGGGCGTGACACCCAGAAATGGCACGAAGCCGAGCTGAGCGACGATCTCCTCTTTCTGCTCCACCACCCACAGCGTGTAGCCGCCGGTTCGGTTGGCAGGGTTGTCGAGAAACTGCCAGCGCAGGAATGTCGGCGACAGCATGACATAATTCGGATTGCGGTAGCTCGCGACGATGAAGTCGTCCCAGCGAGGCCGGTGCACCTTGGGATCGAAAGAAACGATGTCCATGTCGGGAACCTTCAGAAGCGTGTCTCGACGGCACCTCGATCAAGTGCGATCGGCAATCGTGTGGGGCTCATTCCCGACCGTATAGTCCATGAGCGAACCGACATCGAGCGCGGGCGGCCGCTGCCGCCCACTCCGTTCAAATCCAAGCAGCAACCGATCCAAATGCCATGCGTCATCCAGCCCAGCCAAGAGCGCTCATGTTGGTTGAGCTTGGTGAAGCATGGTGTCATCTTGCGGCCCCAGACCATAGAGCGATCAACGTCCTGGGTCGGGGGTGACGTAGGCGTCGCATAGCCATTCTCAGCGAAGTCCACTTTGGCCAGACTTATCTATATCGGAGGATACGGTCGCAGCGGGTCGACTCTGTTCGAGAGTTTGCTGACCGCCGATCCGAACCTCGTGGCTTGTGGCGAAGTCGGCCGTCATCTTTGGCGAACCAAGACGCGAAAGACATGCACCTGCGGCCGGTGGATCAAGAAGTGCCCAGTTTGGCAACCGTTCCGCCATAAGCGAAAGCGCTTTGCCGATTGGGATCATCCGCGATTGACGCTTGCATTGCTCGAGCACGTTTCAAGCAGCTTTTCCGTCATGGTGGATTCGTCGAAGACCTCGTGGGGCTCGGGTCTTGTGCCCTTTCGCCTGCGCAAGAAGCTCGGCCGCGATTTTCTCTTGATCCATTTGGTACGCGATCCGCGGGCCGTCTCCTGGTCAACACTCCGAACCATGCGCCAAAACAGACGTAAAGAGCCGGGAACCGAGCTGGGCCGCTATCTTCGCACCGTCTTCGGCTGGATGGGCGCAAACCTCGCTTGTGAGGCCTTTGGTTTTTTACACCCCGATCAATACCTGCGCGTTCGTTACGAGGATATCGTGCGCTCACCGCAAGTGACATTACCCTCGATCTTCGAGGCGGCTTCGCTTCAGCCCTCGCGCTTTGACCGCGCAGTAGCAAGCGATAATCGACATCAACTTCACGGCAACAGCGTCCGCCGCAAGCCGGCGTTGCTTGCCACGCTCAACGAGGACGTTGCCTGGAAAACTCAGATGCCGGCTTTTTTTCGCCGGCTTACCGTCGTCCTGACCGTACCGTTCTTCTTGAAGTATGGGTATTTCAGGTCGGGACCGGTACAACATAAGTGGCCAAAGAAAGCATCGGCAACCGAATCGCCGCCGGTTAGCTAATCCCCGCGGGGCACGCACACGACCGCAACTCAGAGCTCATCGCGATGAGAGTCCTTGTCTGGCAATGGGGCCGCTTCGGGTCTGGACCCCGCTACGCCTTAGAGCTTGCGCGCGCGCTCAATCAGGTCTGCGGGCAGGACACCCTGCTGTCTCTCGCTGAAGGCTCTGAGCTGCTCCAGGACAAGACGCTGCGCGGCGCGGTCGATCTCCCGCTCTACACCTACGCCAATGCACGCGAGTTCGTGCCGCGCACCCTCGACATTCGCCGGATCTTGCGCCCGATCGTGCAACGGCTGGAAATCGACCGGCCGGATGCCGCGATCGTCACCATGATGGGCTATTGGGACGTCTTCCTCATGCGGAAGCTGCACCGCATGGGCGTGCCAGTCGCGGTCATCTCTCACGACGCCGAGGTGCATCCGGGCGATCGGTTCCACCTCGTACTTCACCTGCAACGCCATCTCTTGCGTCAGGCCAACGGCGTGGTCACGCTCACCGACTTCGTCGCGCGCCAGATCGAGACGCGCGTCGATCTCGCCGGCAAAGTCCGCGCCACGATCCCGCATGTGGCCTTCGACTTCACCGAGCTCGATCTCCCCCAGCCGATCCTTCCTCAAGCCGCGCGGAACCGTCCCTTGCGCCTCCTCCTTGCCGGGCGCTTGAAGCGCTACAAGGGGCTCGAGCTTCTTGCCGGTGCGCTGAAGCTTCTCGGCGACGTGCCGCTCAGTCTGCGCGTCGCAGGCTCGCCGCAAGACCCCGACGAGATTGCGGCGCTCGCGGCCTTTCCCGGCGTCGAGCTCGACCTTGGCTGGAAGACCGACCGCGCGCTCATCGCCCATCTCGATTGGGCCGATGCTGCCGTCCTTCCCTATGTCGAGGCAAGCCAGTCTGGCGTGGCACCCATGAGCTTCAAGCGTGCGCGCGCCGTGATCGCGACGCCCGTCGGTGGGTTGCCGGAGCAAATCCGCGACGGTGAAACCGGACTGATCGCCGCCGCAGTCTCGCCCGAAAGTTTAGCCGCGTCGATCAGGCGTCTTGCCGGCGAGCATCCCCTCGCCCATAGCCTAGGGGAAGGCGCGCTTCGCCATGCAAACACGGAGATATCTTGGCAGGCGCTCGCGCCACGCTTCGCCGAGATGCTCGAGGCCATCGCGCGAAAATCGGGGCGGCGCAGCTTCTAGCGCGCGCCCGCGGCCTATTGCGAGCTGCTTTTGCGCAAGGAGAGGAAGTAATCCTTCCACCCCTTCTGCACATCGGTGAGCTTTCCGTCCGAGTCGAGAGCGGCGAGAATCGCCAGCCCCTGATTGATCGCCTTGTCCTTCTTGTCTCCGCTCGCCACCTCGGCAAGCTTGTAGAGCGCGACCACGAGGTCGGTTTTGGCATCGACGTTGCCGTCGTCCTTGACCACCTTGGCGAGATCGGTGCGAATCGTGAGCTCCTCCTCGAACGCCGCCAGCGCGCCGTCAGCGTCGCCGGCTTTCGACCGAGCATCGCCAATTTTCTCGAGGCTGTAGGACACGTCGCGCTTGGCCTGATCGTTGTCAGGGTCGGCCGCGAGCAGCTTGCGCGCGAGCGAGAGCCCTTCCTGATAGTCGGCCAGCGCGCCGCTCGCATCATCGATGCCTAGCCGCGTATCCCCGACTTTGTTCAGGCTGTACATCTCCTCACGCAGCCGCTGGAGATTGTCGGCATCCTCCTCCGCCGCACGCCGGTCGATCGACAACATCTCCTCGTAGGCGGCAAGCGCCGCCGGCTTGTCGCCGGCGCTGAGCTTGACGTTGCCGAGCTTCTCGAGTGCGATAGAAACATCGCGGCGGGTCGAGATATCGTCGCTGGCCTTGGCCAGATCGCGGGCGATCGAGATGCTTTCCTCGATCGCCGTGAGCGCGCCGTCGCTGTCCCCGTTGTTGTTCTTGACGTCGGTGATCTTGTTGAGGTCGAGCATCAGCACGCGCTTGCGCTTCAGATCGGTGGTGTCGGCGGCGGCTACCTCGCGATCAAGCGTCAGCATCTCGTCATAGACGGCAAGAGCGCCGGAGGCATCACCCATGTCGCGCTTGACGTCACCCATCCACTCGATGGTCGTTGAGAGATTTTGCTTCTCGGAGACGTTGCTCGGGTCGGCAGAGACCAGGCGCTTGCGGATGTCGATGGCCTCCTGATAGGCGGCCAGTGTGCCTTGCTTGTCTTGCAGGCCGAGCTTGATCTTCCCCATCTTCTCAAGGGCGTTGGCGAGGTCGCGCTGCCAGTCTGCATTGGTAGCGTCGGTCACGGCTATATGTCGGGCGATAGCGAGCGCTTCCTCTGCCACAGTCAGCGCTGCATTGGCGTCGCCGCCGTTCAGCTTCACATCGGCAATCTTCTTGAGGTCGAACGACACCACCCGCTGCCGCTTGGTGTCGCCGATATTGGCGGCGGCAAACTCGCGATCGATGGCGAGCATTTCGGTATAGGCAGCGAGCGCTCCTGCCGCGTCATCGGTATCGCGCTTGATATCGCCGACCCATTCGAGCGTGGTCGACAGGTTCTGCTTCTCGTCGGCGTTGCTCGGGTCGGCGGCGACCAGGCGGCGGCGGATGCCGAGGCTCTCGTCGAACAGTGCAAGCGCGCCGGGCTTGTCGCCCGCGTTCAGCTTCAGCTTGGCGATTCGCTCGAGCCCAATCGCCACCTCGCGCTGCTGGTCCATGTTGTTGGGATTGGCGTCGGCGAGCTTGCGGTCGTTGGCCAGCATCTCCTCGTACATGCTGAGCGCCGCCGTGTTGTCGTTCTCGCCCTGCTTGAGGTCGCCGATCTTCTCGAGCGTCGATGAGATGGCCTGCTGCCAATTCTTGTTGGCCTTGTCAGCATCGCCGAGACGCCGGCGAATGGCGAGGCTCTCTTCGTAGTCGGCGAGAGCCCCCGCCTTGTCGCTTGAACGAAGCTTGGTTGCGGCAAGGTCCTCGAGATTGACCGATACGTCGTATTGATAATTGGCGTTATTGGGGTCGGCCTCCGCCACGCGCCGCGCGATGGCGAGGCTCTTCTCGTAGACCGTCAGCGCGCTCGCGTTGTCGCTCCAGCCGACGAGGAGGGTACCGATGTCGCGGCAAATGTCGATCGCCTCGGCGTAGGCCGCGAGCGCCGCCGCCTTGTCGCCGGTGCCCTTCTTGGTGTCGGCGATCTTCTCGAGAGTTGTCGCCGTATCCCATCCCAATCGCGTATTGGTCTTGTCGGCCTCGGCCAACCGTTTGCGGATCTCGTAGCTCTCCTGATAGGCGGCGAGCGCTCCGGTTGCATCCTTGAAGGCGAGCTTGGCGTCGCCAAGCTTGACCAAACTGATCGCCACATTGCTTTTCAGTCGCGTGCTGGTGGCGTCGGCGGCCGCGAGCTTGCGGTCGATGATCAGCATCTCCTCATAGGCGGCGAGCGCACCCTGATTGTCGCCCATCGTCCGCCTGAGGTCGCCGACCTTCTCCAGGATGAGCGAGATGTCCTCTTGCCGCTGCGTGTTGTCGTCGATCTGGGCGAGGTGGCGGCGGACCTTGAGGCTTTCCTCATAACTTGCGAGCGCGCCCTTGTTGTCGCCGACGGCAAGCATTGCATCGCCGACCCGGCTCAGGCTGATCGACATGTTGCGCTGCCAGGTGGTGTTGCTCGGCTCTCCAGCCACGAGGCCACGATCGATGCCGAGCATCTCCTGATAGGTAGCGAGCGCTCCGTCCTTATCGCCGGCGGCGAGCTTGAGATCGCCGATCGGCTCGAGATTTTCGGCAATTTCGAGCTTCCATTTGCCCTCGTCGGTCTTGGGCAACGCCCTGCGAATGGCGAGGCTTTCCTCTTGCGCCGCGAGCGCGCCCGTATTGTCGCCAGCGTCGCGCTTGACCACACCGAGCTTGGTGAGCGCCGCCGAGAGATCGTGCTTCAGGCCCGCATTGTCCGGGTCCGTTGCCGCGAGCTTCCGGGCGATCTCCACATTCTCGCCAAAGGCCGCGAGCGCGCCTTGATTGTCGTTGGCATTGCGCTTCACATCGCCGATGCGCTGCAGCACGTAGGCCTGATCGGCCAGCCACTGCGTGTTCTCGGGCTCCATGTCGGCGATGCGCTTGCGGATCGCGAGACTATCCTCATAGCTCGCAATCGCTCCTTGCGTGTCGCCCGAATCGCGTTTCACGTCGCCGATGCGGCTCAGGCTGAACGACAGGTCACGCTGCAGCGAGATATTGGTTGCATCGGCCTGCGCCAGGCGGCGCTGGATATTGGCGCTGTCCTCGTATGCCGCGAGCGCTTTCTGGTTCTCCCCGGCGGCAAGGCGGGCATCGCCGATGCTGCTCAGATTCGCCGCGATGTCGCGCTCGAGTGCGCTGTCGGTCCTGTTGGCGACCTCAAGCCCGCGGCGAACGACGAGGCTTTCTCCGTAATCGGCGAGGGCACCGGCATTATCCCCCGATTCAAGCTTGGCATCGCCGCGCAACGTCAACGTCGCGGCAAGATCCTTCTGGTACTCGATGTTGCTCTTGTCGGAGTCGACCAGAGCGCGCGCAATATCGAGACCCTTACCGTACTCCTCGATCGCGCCCTTCTGGTCGCCGGACCTGAGCTTGGCCGTGCCCGTGGCATTCAACGTCAGCAGCAGATCGCGCTTCAGCTCAGGATCGCTCTTGTTCTGCTCGGCCAGGGCCGTCCTGATGTCGTAGCATTCCTTGAGGGTCGCAAGCGCCGCTGTCGGATCGTTGGAGCGGAGCTCGAGATCGGCGACGGTGAACAATACGGCAGCGAGCTCGCGCTGATGCGCCGGCGTCGGCTCGCTCTGTACGAGGTCGCGCTTGTTGGCGAGGATCTTCTCATAGACGGCAAGCGCGCCGCTCGCGTCTCCCGCGCCAAGCTTGAGATCGCCGATGCGCTCTAGCGTGAGCGAAGCGTCCTGCGAGCGCTCGTTACTCTTGCTCATTTCGGAGATATGCAAGCGAATCTCGAGGCTCTTCACCGTGCTCTGGGCGGCCTCGGCCTGCTCGCCTTCTGCCGCGTGAGTCGAGGCGAATTCCTCGAACATGGTCGCCTGCATGCCGAGCAACTGCTCGTCGTTCGGCGACTCGGCAACCGCGCCGTCGAGTGTCTGGCTCACCTGATCGAAGATCTTCTTGCGCGCCTCGGCGCGCATGCCCTCGACGTTGCGAAGTCCGCGCGCGATATCGGTGACGAGAGCGCCGGCCACGTCGAAATTGCGCTTCGCGCGCCGCTCGGCCTGCATGGCGCGAATACCGGCCACAGTGGCGCCCACTGCGAGCACGGCGAACACCACGGCGGCCGCCCCGACCAGCCGCTGCCGAAGCCGCGCGCGCTTGCCCGAGGCGGCGATGAAGCCGAGCGTGGGCGGCGACAGCTCGCCGGGGTAACGTTTGGCAATGCTTTCCGCCTCGGCAAGCGGCACGCCTTTGGGGATTAGCAGGTCGCGCTTCTTGTCGCTTTTTTCCCAGCGGCGTTCGAGTCCCTCGACGTCGTCGCGGATGCGATAGAACTCGGCATTGGTGGCGACGATCTCCCGCGCCCGCTTCCAGTTCTCGAGCACGCGCTGATGCGCGAGCCGTATCGTGGCGTTCTGCTCGCCCCCAGAGGAGAGCAGAATACGCGCATCGACCAGAGCGCAGACGAGGCGCTCCGCCGGCGCATCATAGGCAGCCTCCTTGAATGGCACCGAGATGGTCGCGAGACCGCTACTCGGCTTCCCGCCGCTTTCTGCCAGTTGCGCTGACGCCGCGAGCTGGCGCAACAGACGCGGCAGCCGCTCCTCTTCCTCCTCGCCGAGACCTTCCATCGCCCGCTCGCCCTCGCGGTCGATGGCGCCGGCAAGCCCACCGAGCGCGTCATAAGCCTTCAGCGTGAGCTTGGTCTCGCCCCCCTCGGTCACCCGCTGCTCGAACAAGAAGTTCAAGGTGAACTGCAGCAGCGGCAGCATGTCGGGCCGATCGACATCGTGGATAAGGCGGTCGTCCAGCCGCTCCCCGGTCTTGGCGTCCGTCTCGTAAATGAGGCCGGCCGCCGAGGCCGGACCGCGGATGATCTCGTCGATCTCAGTCGCGCCGGGCGGAGCGAGGTCGTAGGTCACGCCCTTACTCTTGAGCGCAAGAAGCTCGGGCTCCTTCAGGAAGCGCTCATAGAGATCGGCGCGGAGCGTGGTGACGACCCAGACGCGCCCGGTTGCCACCAGCTCTGCCAGCAGCTTGGCGAAGCGCGCGCGCTCGGCGTCGCTGACTTGGCCAGAGAACAGCTCGTCGAGCTGATCGACGACGATGAGGAGATCGGCACGGACGGGTCGGTCGAAACCGCTTTTCTTAGCCTCGGTCTCGCCGATCTTGTCGAGCGCGCGGATCACCGGTTTGACGCTCGACTCGTCGGCATGAGCGAGCAGAGTGGCGAGCTCGGCTTGCGTCGCGTAATCGCTCTCGGCGATCTCAGGCAGAGCCGGCGGACGTCCCTGGTCGTCATCCAGCAGGTCGGTCTCGGACTCGAACAGCCGCGCCGCGAGCGCGGCAACCGGGCCACCTGGATTCTCGCCGGGCCGCATCACCGCAACGCGCCAGAAATCGATTGACGGCACGACGCCGGGCGCGGTGAGACGCGGCACGAGGCCAGCAAGAGCGAGAGATGACTTCCCCGATCCGCTCGCGCCGACGATGAGCAGAAACGGCGTGCCCCGTTCGCCGGCGTCTTTCAGCGCATCGACCGCCTTGGTGATGTCGCGTGAGCGACCGAAGAACACCGGAGCATGCTTGGCGCCGAACGCGGCGAGCCCGCGGAACGGCGAGCCCTTGATGTCGATCGGCCAGAGCACCGAACGGCCCTTGAGGACCTTCTCCTCGAGCCAGCCGCGCAACAGCTTTTCGATCTCGACTTCGAAGGCGTCGGTGCTCTGAAAGTTGTGGAACGCAAGCTTGAACTTGCCGTCGGAGGTCTGGAACCACATCTTGAAGAACGTCTTGAGCCGCTCCCATTGCTCGGTGACCATCCGGTTGGTCGCCTCGTCGTCGAGCTTGACCGTCGGCGGCTCGGTGAAGCGGAACACATAGACGTCGGGAACCGACTTCTCCTTGCTCGCCTCGATCGCCGTCAGGATCTCGTAAGCAGTGCCCGAGGGGTAAGGCTCCCCGTTCGGCATGGTCGGGAAGTCGGCGGGAAGCTCGGTGCCAAGGCGGTGGCGGAGGATGGCGATGACGATATCGCAGGCCGACGCCTCGGGGATCTGCTGCTGGAAAGTCGTGCGCGCCTGGTAATAGGTGTTCTCCCAGCGGATTGCCTCGAGCCTCGCAATTCCCTGGAATTCGCCGTTGAGGCGCTCGACCACGCGTTCGACGCGCATACGCTCGAAATGCGTGTCGCCCGGCGACGAGACGAAGACGCGAACCGTTTTCATGCGCGGGAGGTCACAACGGAGCCTGAACCCTAAGGACCAACTCGTGGGCCGAGTATAGTCCGAAGCGAGCGCCTCCCCATAGGCGTTCGCACGTTACTGGTTAGCTCCTGAAAGTCCTCTCGCCCCCAAACATGGCGACTTGGCGGCACGTCATATGAAGAATTCGCAACACTATGGGGTGCCGCTTTCTGGTGCCGTGGCGATGGTCTTGGCCTTGGCCACCAGATCGTCGAGGTCCGGATTATCCTTGGCGACCATGGTCTGAAGCTCTTTCACCACCGCCTCTTGCCGCTCGGGAGTGGCCTTGATCGGCGCGGCGTGCTGGCCAGGCTGCGTCCCCGGTCCCCAGCGCGGGCCGAACAGATAGACCGCGCCATACATGATCTTGGCGGTCTTCTCGTCGACGTTGGCAGCGCGCATGGCGTAGTAGAAAACCTTGTGGGTGTCCTGCCAGGTCCGCTGTTTGTTATCGCAGTAATAATCGTGGATCACGGCCGCCTGCCGGTAGTTGCCGGTGAAGGGCGGATAAAGCGCCCACAGCGCCTCAGGCACCGAGGCGCCGTCGGTCTGGTAGCCGGTCGGCACATCCCACTCATTCCCCGTTGGATCGACGAACGAGTAGGGCTCTTGCAGTGTCACTTTGCGGCCGTCGGTGTTGTCGAACTCGGCGACGAACTTGCCGATAAAACGACCGAAATAATCCTCGGCAAGCGCGCCGGAGGTACAAGCCGAGAACGCGGCGGCGGCAACGAGAATGAAGGAGCGTCTGTTCATGGCTTCGCAGCGCATCAAGAGGCCGACGTCTTCATCTCGCTGACATGCATCGCCGTTGCGACGTAACGAAGGCAGCCGGTCTCGGCGAGGAACGGCTGCTGGGTCCACATGCCGAAGCAAGGAGGAGCGGCGTATTTCATCACCGTGCTCTTGGCAGGCTGCCGCTCCCGCGTCGTCCGGTTGTAGTAGGTGCGGGTGACGGCGAGATCCGCAAGCGCTTCGTCCGCCGCCTCGAGCGCCTTGTCGAGCGAGGCTTGCGTCGAATAGTCGGCGTTTTGCAGAATGCCGAGAAACTGCTCGTAAGCATCGAGGACGCGCTGCTTGTCGGCGTCGTCGGTAATATCCATGAAGCCCGACTTGTAGAGCAGCGATGCTTTGACTTGATCGCTCGAGAGCAGCCCGAGCAACAAGCCGGTCGCCGCCTTGGCCGAGAAACCGGCGAGCAGAGCCTGACCGTTGGCGCTCATCGGGTCCTTCTCGCTGAGCAGAGTCCTTACCGACTCCTTTACGCTGTCGTCGCCCTCGCCATAGGCGCGCGCGATGTCGGTAGCGATCGCCTTGGCGACCGCATCGCGCGGCATATAGAGACGGAGCAAGCCCCAGGCGAGCGTCGCCACCGTCATGGGTCGCGCGATCAAGGCCTCGTTGTTCTTCGGGCGATAGGCCTGCCAGCCTTTGACGTCCTCGTCGATGAAATCGAGCGCGACTCCTTGACGGTCGGTCGCCGACAGGATGAGCGCCTGCTCGGCGCTGATGCCGCCATTGTTCTCGCCGAGCTCGAGGAGATAGTCCCATCCGATCGTTGGATGTTGCCGCCGCTCCTCTGCCGACATGCCGGCATAGCCGGGGGCCTTGATGAAGTTCGCAATCAAGCGGCCCAAGGGCGTGTCGCCGAAGCGGCTCTGCTTCAACAGCGTGCCGCCCTTGTCATCCTCCTGCGGCCCGAGATTGGCGACGACATATTGACCTTCGGCGCAATAGAACGCGCCGTGCTGGGAGAGGAACTTGTCTGCATCGAGCGTGGCGAGCGCGGCCGCCACGTCGCGTGCCGACTGCTGGTCGTACACCTCCAGCGGATTGTACATGTAGTCGCGATATTGCGGGTCGGGGTCGCGGTCGGCGAAGGGAACGAGGATCGCCGCACAGCAATCCCACATATCGGCGTTGTGGTAATAGGCCTTGAGGTCCTGCTCGGGAATTGGGTCCTCGACGCCCGCGCTGTAGTCGATCGCGAGCAGATGGGCGTTATAGGTGCGGTTGGCGACGCCGAGCTGGCCGTAATTGCTCGGCCAGTCGCTCTTCACCGACATCGGCTTGCCCTCGTCATTGTAGCCTTCGGAGAAGCCTCCGACATGTGTCGCGCCGGCCACCCCGTCGGCGATGATGTCGTCAGGCTTGCCGCCTTGCGCCTGATGATCGAAATGCACCATCTGCTTGGCGAGCCGCATGTTCTTGGCGGCTAGCGCGTCGACGATTTTGTCGATATGGGTGTGGCCAATATTGATGTCCTGACCGTTCACGATGTCTTCGCCATAGAAGACGATGCGATTGCCGAGCTCGGCGCCGATCCGGTGCTGATGCGCGGGCGTGCGGATCACCACCAATTCGCTCAAGGCATCGATCAGCGGCTGTAACACCGAAGGCGGCGCCGACATCGCCTTGACCATCCCCGCCATGATCAACTTGACCGGCAGGAAGGTCTTGCCCTGATAAAGCTCGCCCGCCGCCTGGAACGGTCCGACCAGGGGTTTGCCGCTCGCGTCGCGCGGTTCGGCGAGGAAGGGATTGTATTCGCTGTTGATGACTTCGAGGTTGAGCGCCTCGTCGGCCGGGCTGACGAGAGCGGCGACTTCGGGCGGGAGCTCGACGGCAAGACCGACGGGATCGAGCCGGCCCGTCTCGATCTGGCCCGAGCGCGTGACCTTGATGCCGCCGAGGTCGATCGGGGAAGCATCGCGTAGCACCGAGTTGAGCCTCGTCTTGAGGCTTTCATCGACCGTGGTCCACCGCGTCGGAGCGACGAACTGCCAGTCAGTGGGGAGGCCGTGCTGTGCCGATTGCGCCAGCACCTGGTCGGGATTTGCGGAGGTTGCCGCCGCTTCGGGCGCAGCTCCAACCGCCTTGCGCACGAGCGAAGACAGCAGCACGCCCGATACGCCGAGCATCCCGAGCACAGTGCGACGATCCATGCAAACCTCACTCCAATCCTTGATCAGATCCGCCGCGACGCCTATGCCCGTTAGGATAGTCCTGCGCCAGAAATCGGCAAGCAGGCTCACGCAATCCGGTAAATGTCGGCGCTAAAGACTGAACCCACTCCCGGCGAACACCTCCGAACGCCCTCGGCTACGATCATAGTCAGACGCGAAGGCGGCGATCGCGTCGGCGATCTTCGCGCCGCCGGCCACCGAGGGCTCGATTGGCGTGGCGAGATCTTGATCGGTGCGGCAGATGAGCCGGAGATCGATTAGAGCAAGCCCCCGCGCCGAGGCCTCACGTGTGATGCATTCGTTGAAGATGGTGAGCCCGACCGAAGCGAGACGCCGCTCGATCATGTTGGGAAGTCGCGCGTCATAAATGGTGCACACCGCGGCGGGAAGACCGCGCGCCGCGACGTCGTCAAGCAGCGCACCATAGTCCTCCCTGAATTGCTCGCGCACGACCGCAAGTCGTCCAAGTGCCTCGGCCACCGAGCCCGCGCTCTCTTCGAGCAGATTGGCACAATGCAGTGCATCGTTACCGCCCGCGCTCACCACGAGATGAGTGACGTCGTCGGGTGAGTCTTTGAGCTGAAGCCTGACCGCCGCGGCGACCGAGCCGTCGACGGCCGCGAGTGTCGCTCTGCTTCCGGCGGGCAGGCGCTGGCGAAGCTGGGTCACCACGTCCGGTCCTCCGGCCACGTAAGCCGAGTTGTCGAGGATGGAATCGCCGAACAGCACGATGTGCCGAGGAGCGCTGTTCGTTGCTCCGGCAGCTGCGCGGTTGGGCAAGGACATGGCCGCGGCAGCGACGGCCGCGCTGCCGAGAAAGGTACGGCGATTGGCTGGACCGCTGAACATCGAAATCTCCTCTGTTACCTGCAAGCGACACGCGCCCCAATCACGTCCCCTCACCCTAAGGAAAGGGTGCGGGCGCAAGGCGGGGGAACCCTGCGCCCGCTACGCTGAAAGGGAGGGGTACTGACAGGCCGGGCAGGAGCGGACCCGGGCCCATTGACCCTTTCAGCTCATCGGCGCCGACTCGGTGGGACGAGCGGCGTGCCGATCGGTGTTACGCACACACTTCAGTTTTCGTTGGCCTGAGGGACTAGGGGCCCCGTTGGCACCCCTGAGATGTGAGGCCTGCTTTGGCCGCTTTGTGAGGGCCCTCACAAAGCGCCCTGAACCGCCCGGCCTATAGGATGGGGCTTTGAACCTGCGCATTGCGGGGCATGACTCGCTCCGCGTTAGCGCTCTAGATTGGCCCGTCACGGACGGGAGAGCCCCTTTGCCGATCTACGACGCGTTCATTTCCTATAGCCACGCCAAGGACAAGCCGGTCGCCGCCGCGCTGCAATCGGTGATCCAAAGGCTCGGCAAGCCTTGGTACAAGCGGCGGGCCTTGCGCGTCTTTCGCGACGACACCTCGCTCTCGGCGACGCCGCAGCTCTGGCCTTCGATCGAGCAGGCGCTCTCGCAATCCCGGTATCTCTTGCTGCTGTCCTCGCCAGAGGCAGCCGCCTCGCCCTGGGTCGGCAAGGAGGTCGAGTACTGGCTCGCCAAAAAGTGCACCGACACGCTGTTCATCGGCGTGACCAACGGCACGCTCGACTGGGACCAGACGGCAGGGGATTTCCTCTGGACCAAAGGGACGCCTCTGCCCGAGGCGCTCAAGGGACGCTTCCCCGCCGAACCCAAATGGGTGGATTTGACCGCCTATCGCGACGGCGCCGATCCGCGTAACGCGCGCTTCATCGATGCCGGCGCCGACTTCGCCGCCGCCATTCACGGCGCGCCCAAGGAGGACCTTCTCTCGCAGGAGGTCCGCCAGCAGCGCCGCGCGCTTTCGCTCGCAGTGTCTGCCGCAGCGCTCCTCCTCCTCTTAGCGGTCGGCGCGGTCACCGCCGGCATCATCGCCCGCACCCAGCAACTCCGCGCCGAGAAGAATTTCGCCGCGGCCAAGGACACTGTTGATTCCCTCATCTTCGACATCGCACAAGGGCTCCGCCACGTCGAAGGCATCAGGGTTGAGAGCCTGAACAAGATTCTGGGTCAGGTGCGGACCACCGTTGATCGTCTCGCCGCGACAGCACCCGACAACGACGCGCTCCTGCGCAGCCAGGCGGCGATGCAGGATGAGTTCGCCACCACCTATCTCACCGCCGGGAACTTGGCAGAAGCGTTGCGCGCCGCAGAAGAAGGTCTCGCCATCGCGCGGCGGCTCGCCGCGGCCGATCCCGAAGACGCCAAGCGGCAGAGGGACGTATCCGTCAGCCTCATCAAG
>DATJZL010000139.1:0-5220 GCA_035499115.1 Methyloceanibacter sp.
TTGTCGAAAACGAAGCCACCTAAGTCCTCACTCTTTCTCCATCGTGCACTGTAGCGGATGCTCGTGCTGACGGGCGAAGCTCGTCACCTGAGCCACCTTAGTCTCAGCCACCTCGTAAGTGTAGACCCCACAGATGCCGACACCCTTCTGGTGCACATGCAACATGATACGGGTCGCCTCCTCAGGAGGCTTGTTGAAGAAGCGCTCCAGCACGAGCACGACGAAATCCATCGGCGTGTAGTCGTCGTTGAGGAGCAGCACCTTGTAGAGGCTCGGCCGCTTAGTCTTCGGCCGCGTCTTGGTGATGATATGGGTGCCGGTGTCGTCGCCCCGGCGGGGATCGCCGTTTCGCGCCATCGTCAGCCTGTATGTGGCGTCTCGTTCTTCATCTGCCAAGGAGTGCGGCCGCCGCCAGCGACCGTCCTTCATCCATTCTAGCTTCATCGCGCCGACAATCGCAAATCGCGCGCGCCATTCCTGAATAACATAGAGTGAGTTGCCGACAGGAAAACGGAAAAAAAAAGACCCGAGGGGGACCCCGGGTCTTTTCGATGGGAAAAGTGTGGAGTGCGGTGACGCCGCTACGCGACCTTCTTGGTGAAGGCAGCCTCGACCGGCTTGTAGGCGTCCTTGGCCAGGCCGACATACATCTCACCGAGCTTGGACATCTCGGCGACGTAGGTGTCGTAGGCCTTCTTGGCATACTGGGACTGAATCTCGATCGCCTGCTCGATCGACTTGGCGCCGATCAGCTGCTCGAAAGCGCGGGTCGAATCCTCGAACGCCTTCTTGGAGTAGTCGGTGATCTCGGCGGCGATGGCCTGGAAGCCCTTGTTCACCTCACCGAACGAACGGACGGTTGCATCGAAACCGTCTTTGCCTACCTTCTGGAACTCTTCAAAACCTTTCATCATAGGACCATCCTCGAAAAAGCCGGGTTGCGCGATTGCTGCGAACGCGAAGGCATATATATGCGTTGCACAAAAGACGTCAATAAGAATTTTTTGCACTGCACAATGAACTTGCGAACCGTTACTTAACGCTTTGGCAATAGACGAATTTTAGCCTTCTTTCCCAATTCAATTATGGCAGCCGTGGAGTGAGGGCCGCCGTCAGGCTGGTCCATGCGCGAGGGGAATCGCGCGCTGGGAAGGGTCGTCAACGGGGGGAAGGCCAAGAGCCTTCTGATTTTGGTGGGGATCTACAAGCGTTGTCCTGTGGCGTCATTTGGTCGAGCGGCCACGCTCGCCCTCGCGCTCACGCTTATTGTCGGCGCAGTTGGGGCGCAAAGCGGCGAGGCCTACGCCGCCAAGCGGCGCTCTTCGGCATCAGGCACCCCGCCGGTTGCGGCGGCCATCGTCGTCGACATGAACACGGGCATCATCCTCGATTCGCAAGCACCAGACGCACCGCGCTACCCCGCCTCTTTGACCAAGATGATGACGCTCTATGTCCTTTTCGGCTGCCTCAAGGATGGCAAGATCACGCTGTCCTCCGACCTCACGGTCACATCGCATGCTGAAAGCCAGGCTCCGACCAAACTGGGCCTCAAGCAGGGCATGACCATCAAGACCGAGGACGCAATCAAGGCTCTGGTGACTCAGTCCGCCAACGACGCCGCCGTCACCATCGCTGAGAACCTCGCCGGCACCGAGGAGAATTTCGCCCGCGTTATGACGCAGACGGCCCGCAACATCGGCATGAGAAGCACGACTTTCCGCAACGCCTCCGGCCTGCCGGACGAGGAGCAGGTCACGACCGCTCGCGACATGGCGACTCTCGCCACTCACCTGATCCACGACTACCCCGAATATTACGGCGTGTTTGCGACGCGCTATTTCGCCTATAACGGCCGGAAATATCGCAACCACAACCATCTCTTGTTCGGCTACAGGGGCACCGACGGCATCAAGACCGGATACACGCGGGCGAGCGGCTTCAACCTGACGGCCTCGGTGCATCGCGGCGACAAGCATCTCGTGGCCGTCGTGCTCGGCGGCAAGACTGGCGGCCAACGCGATGCTGCCATGCGTGCGCTCCTCGACAAGAACTTCGCGGAAGCTTCCGACACCAAACCGACCAAGGAGCAACTGGTGGCCGCTTTGGTATCGCCGTCTGGCGCCCCCGCCCCGGCCCCCGTGTCAAAAGTGATCGAGCCCGCCGCACCGGCACCTGCGCCCCAGGTCGTCAAACCCGCCGCGGCGCCCAAGCCTGCGCCGACGGCGGCGGAAGCCGAGCTTGAGACTTTCGTGTCGCCAGCAAACACGAGCAAGCCAAGCTTCTCGCTCGCATCCGTCGCGCCCGAGCCCTCGACCGTGGGCCCGCCCAACGATGTAGGCCAAGGCGACACCGGCGAACCATCTGACTCCGCCAACGGTGCCGCACCGCCCTGGCGCGCAGAGCAGAAGAAGCTCGCCAAGCAGAAATATGCCGGGGCGTTCCACGTGCAGGTCGGCGCCTATACGTCTGAGGCGGAGGCCGAAAGCCGGCTCGGCGCGGTGCAGCAGCAAGCCTCCGATCTGCTCGACGGCCACCTCCCCTTCACCACGTCCTTCACCAAGGAAGGTGCCGAGTGGTATCGCGCCCGCTTCGCCGGCTTCTCCAAGGGTGACGCACAAAGCGCGTGCGACGCCTTGAAGAAGATATCGGTGGACTGCGTGGTGATGAAGGCCGAGTAGGTCTTCCACGCACGCTCGATCACCGCCTGCCGAGCAGCACTTCCTTAGCCTCGTTGATGCGCGCGGCGAGATAGGTCGAGCCACCCTGGTCGGGGTGCATCTTCATCATCAGGCGGCGATGCGCCTGCCTAATGTCGTCCTCACTGGCGCCCTTCTCAAGCCCGAGCACGGCATAGGCCTCCTCGGCGCTCATGCGGCTTGCGCGAGGGCGTCCGCGCGGCGCCTCTTCCTTCGCGGTCTTCTCATCGCCTTGATCGCGCCAACCGGGAAGGCGCCAATCGAGATAGGCCTCGACCAGAGGCGCCTCCTGCGCGCCGTCGGCCTGCAGCTCATCCAGCAACTCGAACGTCTCCCTGTCGCTGAGCGAGGAGAGCGCGCGGTCCTTGAACCGCCCTGCCAGCACCTTCCCATCCATGCGGCCAGAATCGTGGTCGAGCTCCATCTCGAGTCTGTCGGTGCGAACGCGCGAGGCCTGGCCGGGGGACTTGCGCGCCGAGCCGAATGGGCTTCCGATCCCGAGCCCCCTGCCGCCTCCGACCAGAGCAAGTCCGAACACGGCGAGCGGGATGGCAATTCCCAAGGCGCCCCGTGTCAGCAGGAATGCGGCCGCGGCAAGAGCAGCGATGCCGCCCGCCTTGCGGACCGCACCGGCAAGCTTGCTCGGGTTGGCCGCGAGGAAGAACCGTCCAAGGATGATGAGACCGAGAAGAACGGCGCAGCCGGCAAGAAAATAGACCATGGCTCAAGCCATCAGCCGAGCTGCTCGAGCAGGCGAAGCGCGCCATCGCTCCGCGTCGCCTCGCGGAAGTCTTGAAGCGCCTTCCGTCCGCCGGTGGCGTAGACCGCGACGGCAGTGAGCAGCTCGCGGAGCTGCCGCGCCGAGCCCGCATCGAACCGGCAATGAGCGCCACGCGAGAGCCGGGCGATCTCCTTGAAGGCGCGTTCGGCCTTAGGATCGTAGCCTTCCTGGAAGATGAACACCGGCACCCCGATGAGGCCGAGCTCGCCGGCGAGCCGGCTGAGCTGGTCGACATCCTCCTCCATGCAGTCGCCGACATAGATCAGCGCATTGACTTTGCGGGTTTCGCTCTCCTGGCGCGCGTGGCTCAGCACCTTGCGGATCTGGGTCAGGCCCCCCTCGCAACTGACTTTGCGCATGAGCTTGGCGAGCGCGGCGGGGTCGCTCACCCATTTCGAGGCCTGGCATTCGCTGAAGCCGCGGAAATAGACGAGCTGCACGTCGAGCCCGCCCACCTGCTTGACCGCCTCGAACATGTCGGCTTGAAGCTCGAGAGCGAGGTCCCAGGTGGGCTGCCGGCTCATGGTCGCGTCCATGGCGAAAATCAGCCGTCCAGTCCCCGCGCCTGCCGGCTTGAGCGAGCGCACCTGTTTCAGAAAGGCGCTGACCTCTGCGCTGCTCGAGCGCTGACCGGCGACCTCGCCTTTATCGGTTGTTGCTGGGGCTTTCGGCTGAGCCATTGCGTTCGCGCACTCCGCGCGGTTTCTTCGCGCTATAGATGGACCCTTACGGGGCCTGCGGCAATGGCGCTTAAGCCTCGTCGTTGGCGGCAAGCAGGCTCGCATTGCCGCCCGATGCAGTGAGGTCGATCGAGCGCACCCGCTCCACCGCGAAGCCTTGAAGGTAATGCGGCCCGCCAGCCTTAGGCCCTGTTCCCGACAGGCCCTCTCCGCCGAAGGGCTGCACGCCGACCACGGCTCCGATCTGGTTCCGATTCACGTAGACATTGCCGACCTTCACCCGCTCGGCGACGAAATCCGCCGTCGCCTTGATGCGGGAATGCAGAGAGAGCGTCAGTCCGTAACCGGTGGCGTTGATCGCCTCGCACACCTCGCTTAAGCGGTCGCCGGAGTAGCTGACCACATGGAGGATGGGTCCGAAGACTTCGCGGGTCAGCATGGCGATCGAGGGGATCTCATAGATGGCGGGGGCCACGTAAGTGCCGTGCTCATGCTCCGGACCTAGCGGCAGGTCGAGGAGTTCGCGCGCCCCTTTGCGCATGCGCGCCTTGTGAGCTTCCAGCGCGTGCTTTGCCTCCTCGTCGATCACCGGGCCGATGTCGGTCGCATAGTCCAATGGATCGCCGATCTTAAGCTCACGCGCGGCACCGAGCAGCATCTCGATGATCGGCTCGGCCACGTCGTCCTGGAGGAACAGCACGCGGAGCGCCGAGCAGCGTTGGCCTGCGCTATCGAATGCCGAGGCGAGAGCGTCGTCGACCACTTGCTCGGGCAGAGCAGAGGAATCGACGATCATCGCATTCTGCCCGCCCGTCTCGGCGATCAACTTGACGATCTTGCCGTCGCGCGCGGCAATTGCCCGGTTGATGGCGATGCCGGTATCGGTGCCGCCGGTGAACACGACGCCATCAACCCGAAAATCGCCGACCAGCGTAGCGCCGACGAGCTCGCCCTTGCCGGGAAGGAGATGGAGTACGTCAGGCGGCACACCGGCCTCGTGCAGAAGCCTTACCGCATGCGCTGCGACGAGGGGCGTCTGCTCTGCCGGCTTGGCGACCACCGC
>DATJZL010000140.1:0-3681 GCA_035499115.1 Methyloceanibacter sp.
GTGCTCGACCGGCTGGCGGGATTCGAGGCGTCGATCGGCTGGGCGGAAAGCCTCGACAAGACAGCGCCACGGGTCGAGTTCATCGCCGACGGTGGGCGCGCGCTCCATGTCGAGGAACTTTCTGTCGGGTTGCCGAGTGGCGCGGAGATCGTGCGGCTCAAGGACTTTAGCGTCGAGCCCGGCGATCGCGTTCTGGTTACGGGCCCGTCGGGCTCCGGCAAGACGAGCCTGTTCCGCGCTCTCGGCGGGGTCTGGCCATTCGGCGCCGGCTCGATCCGCATTCCCAAGGGAGAGAGCGTGCTGGTTTTGCCGCAGCGCCCTTATCTGCCGCTTGGCACGCTGCGCGGGGCGCTGGCCTATCCAGGACCCGAAACGGCGTTTCCGCCGCGTGCGATCGAGGAGGTCGTCGAGGCCGTCGGCCTCGGCGATTTCAGCGACCAGCTCGACGAGACCGCCTATTGGGCAGACAAGCTTTCAGGCGGCGAACAGCAGCGGCTATCGATCGCGCGCGCGCTGTTGCAGAAACCACAATGGCTGTTCCTCGACGAGGCGACGAGCGCGCTCGACGAGGCGGCCGAGGCTGATCTCTATCGCCTCCTGCTCGCTCGGCTGCCCCACACCGCCATCATCTCGATCGGCCACCGCTCGAGCCTCGTCCAGTTCCATGCTCGCTTCTTCGAGCTCAGGCCTGAGGCGCCGGGGCGCCATCGCCTTGCCGAGACGGGCCTGCGCGAGGATGCGCGGGCGGAGGACGAGTTGGGGATAGGTGTCGCCTAAGCTGCTTCGTCAATCGTCCGACGACTTCACCTTGCAGCCACTCGATGCATCGAGCCCGTCCGGCGTGTCCCAGTCGTTCGACGGCACGCCGGCGAAGGACGGCCCGAAGTCTTGCTTCACCATGGAGAATTTCGACGGCACGTTGGAGTTCGGCGGAAAATCCACGATCCAGAAATAGTCGTAGTTGTCGCTCGGCCAGGTCTTCGGCACGCCGGGCAGGATGTCGAGCTTGAGTAGCTTGCGCAGAGTCACCGCCTCGCCCTCGAACTTGGCCTCGAGTTTTTCATTGGCGATGTGCTTGTGCTCCCACACCATCACCACGGTCTTTCCGTTGAGCGCCGGGTTCTGCATGATGTTGGCCGCGGCCTCTTGGGTGCGGCGGTTCAGCGCTTTGACATGCAGGTCGTCGTCGTCGGCTTCGTCGGGAACGACCGAATAGAGGATGATCGGTTTAGACCAAGTCGCGACAGACGGCGCCGCAAGCTCGAGCGTGTGCAACGTGATGGCGAAGAAGTAGGCGGGCTCGTCGCCGTCGGCGAACAGCGACTTCGAGGCCTTCGCGCCGAGATAGGTGGCGGCGAGAGCATCGGCCCTTTTTTCGCCAACGTCGCACAGCTTCCAGGGATTGGCCTTCTCGCCGTGACGCAGAATGATGATGCGCGCGGGCGCGGCCACACTTGTGGCGACGGAGCCCATGAGGAGCAGCGCGGCGATGAGAGCTCGAAGCATGGGGTTAGCGTAGCCGTGTGCTGTACCGCCGCCAATGGCGCCGATGAGAGTTAGGTTGACAGTCTTGTCACAATCGCGTCGCGGAGTTTGGCAACCGGCTTGCTCCATTTCGCGCCACGCGAGGCAAAGAGCTGCGCCTGAGACTTCAGGATCAGCCCATCCTCGAGTACCTTCAGATGATTGGCGCGCAGCGTCGTACCCGTCGTGGTGATGTCGACGATGAGCTCGGAGGTGCCGGCAGCGGGCGTGGCCTCCGTCGCGCCGGCGCTCTCGACGATGCGGTAGCCGGTGACGCCGTGAGCGGCGAAGAAACGCCGCGTGAGGCTCATATATTTGGTCGCCACGCGGAGGCGCCGGCCATGCTGCCTCGCGAATTGCGCAGCCACGTCCTCCAAGTCCGCCATGCGATCCACGTCGATCCAGCAATCGGGCACGGCGACCACCACGTCGGCGCGGCCTAAGCCAAGTGGCGCCAGGAATTCCACCGTGCCATCGACGTCGGCGAGCGTCTCGCGGATCAGGTCCTCACCGGTAACCCCGAGGTGAACACGCCCCGACTTGAGCTGGTGCACGATCTCAGCCGCCGAGACATAGATGACCTCGACGCCGTCGAACCCGGTAAGCGCTCCGCGATAGCCGCGCTCGTGACCCGACTTGCGCAAGGCGAGCCCGGCCCGATCGAACAGCGCGGCAACCTGGTCCTTGAGCCGACCCTTGGACGGGACGGCGATGGTGAGCTTCGCCGCCATCACGAGATCCTCTCGACAGCGGCAAGCAGCCGCTCGGTGTGGATCGCCGAGCCGATGGCCGGCACGTCGCGCGGCGCGCCGATATTGGCGAGCAGGCCGTCATAGCGGCCGCCGCCGGCGATCTGGCTCGCATTGCGTTCATCGCCCACCTCGATCTGGAACACGAGGCCCGAATAATATTCGAGGTCGCGGCCGAACTCGGTGGCGAAGGCAGCGCGGCCAAGATCGAGGCCGCTCTTGCGCAAACGCTCGAAGCGCCGCACGCAATCATCGAGCGCGGTATCGAGGTCGATGCCAGCCCCCTTGGCGATCAGGGCTACGCGGCTGATCGCCTCGTGCGGCGGTCCAGCCACGGCGAGGTAACAGTCGATCACCGTCGCGACCTCCTTTGGCAAGGGCTTGGCCCTGAGGTCGGCGGCGAGATCGAGCAGCCGCGCGGTGATCTCGCCAAGCGTGCGGTTGCCCGCGAGCGGCAACCCCTCGCGCTCGAGATAGGCGGCGACGGCTTCCTCGGCCTTCTCTTGCGACGAGCGGGCGAGCGTCGCGGCAAAGGCCGCGACAGGCCCGTTGCCTTCTTTGCGCTCTCCCTTGGCAAGCCCTGCGAGCAGCTTGTGGAACAACGGGGGGCGCCAGAAATAATGACGGAGCTTGAAGCGCCAGCGCTCAGGCAGGTCGAGCGCATCGAGCAGAGCAAAGAACAGAGCGATGTCGCCGAATCTCAGCCGAAAGTCCTTGAGCCCTACCGCACGCACCGCCTCGACAGCGAGGAGAACGATCTCGACATCGGCGCCGTCGCGGTCCTGTACGCCGAAACACTCGATGCCGGCTTGGCGAAACTCGCGCGGATGCGCCGGGTTGCTGCGGTCGGGAAAGAAGCGGAAGGCGGGCCCGTTATAGCAATAGCGAGCTTCCGCCTTGGCGTCGGGATGGCGCTCGAGATAGAGTCGCGACACCGGAACGGTCAGGTCGGGACGGAGGCAGAGCTCGTCGCCGGCGAGATCGGTGAAGACATAGGTGCGGTTCCTGATCTCCTCGCCGATCTGGTCGAGGAAGATGTCGGCCGGCTGGATGATCGAAGGCGCAACCTGCTCGTAACCCGCCCGGCGGAAAACATCGAGCAGGGTCGTGGCCTGGGCTTCCAGCGCCTCGAATTCTTTCGCCGATTCAGCGGCCATGGCGGTTCAGGCTTTGTGCCGGGCGAGGACGCGACGGACCGCGTTCACGAGGTCGGACTCAGGCACGGAGAACTGCGCCTCGGCTTGTTTCTTGAGATATTCGTCGCGGTCTTTGGTCTCGGTGAGGGTGGCGCCCAGGATCAAGTCCTTAATGGTGACCTCGCTCTTGGCGCGCTCGTCGCCGCCCTGGATGACGACGCAAGGCGAGAGGCGGCGATCGGCATATTTCATCTGCGCCTTCATGCCGGACT
>DATJZL010000141.1:0-6705 GCA_035499115.1 Methyloceanibacter sp.
GCATCATCAACTGGCGGCGCGCGGCCAACGCCTCCTCTTCGCCGCGTTGGGGATCGAGCAGGCGAAGCTCTTCAAGGGCATGATTGAGATAGTCGGCATTGGCGCGGGAAGCGGCAATCTCGCCCGCGTGGCGTGCTTTGGCCTCGTCAGCCGCCTGCCAGGCCGCGTAGGCCTCGGCGACGCGCGCGGCATCCACACTCAAGCCGCCAAAGGCATCGACCAGGTCCCGATGGCCGCTCGGGTCGATCAGAGCCCTCTCGTCATGCTGGCCGTGGACTTCGACCAACCCGCGTCCGACTTGGCGCAAGAGTTGAACGCTAACGCTTATGTCATTGAGAAAGGCGCGGCTTCTCCCGTCAGCCCCTTGCACTCTGCGGAGCATGACAGTTCCCTCGGCCTCGATGCCGTTCTCGGAGAGCAGCGCGAAGACGGGATGGGAGGGCTCGAGCTCGAAAGTTGCCGTCACTTGGCCCTGGGCCGCGCTCCGCCGCACCAGCGACACATCGCCCCTCGAGCCGAGAGCAAGAGAGAGCGCATCGAGCAGAATCGATTTGCCGGCGCCGGTCTCGCCGGTGAGCACGAACAATCCCGGGCCGAATTCGAGATCGAGCTTGTCGATCAGGACGATATCGCGGATCGAGAGTGCCGCTAGCATGGCGGGAGGATCAGGCCGGTGGGGCGTTGCCCTTCCAGGTCTGGGTGATCCACGACCCCTCGTGCTCCTGCGGCTGCACGCCGTATCGCTGCAGGATGTCGTAAGCGTGGCCGTACCACTTGCTGTCCGGAAAGTTATGGCCAAGCACGGCAGCCGCCGTCTGAGCCTCGTTGACGATGCCTAACGCCATATAGGCCTCGGTCAAGCGCATCAAGGCCTCTTCCACCTGCTCGGTCGTCTGGTAGGAGGTGACCACGGTGCGGAAGCGATTGATGGCCGCAAGATAGTTGTTGGTACGAAGATAATAGCGCCCGACATTCATCTCGCTTGCGGCGAGCAGGTCGCGCAGGATGCGGGCACGGTTGGCAGCCTCGGCCGCATAGCGCGAGTCGGGATAACGCTGCAGCAGAGTCTCGTAGGCGGTAAGCGACTTGCGGGCGAATGTCTGGTCGCGCTTGGGATCGAGCGCCTGGTCGTAATAGGACATGCCGATGATGTTCTGGGCGAGGTCCGATTCCTGAGTGCCGGGGTGGAGGGTAAGGTAGCGGTCGGCGGCGGCGACCGCATCCTCGAATTTGCCCGCCTTGTAATAGGCAAAGGCGGCCATGACGATGGCCCGCCGGGCTTCCTGCGAATAAGGATGATTGATGTCGACTTCTTCGTATTCCTTGGCGGCGTCGCCATAGGCGCCCTTGTTGATCAGGACCTCCGCCTTGCCGTAGATGACGTCGGGAGGGTCATTGTCCTCCGCAACCTCCTTCCTGCCCCAGAAGGAGCCGCAGCCCGACAGCATGCTGGTGGCCAACACCAGGCCGAGCAGCGCCGCCGGCAATCGCAAAATCCGCGCCTTTCGTGCGAAAAGCTTCGGAGCCAGCCCCTTCCCTGCCTGACCGGACATGCCACCCCTCAAGACCCGTCCCCCGCGCAATGCCGCGCGCGCCGGAGATCATCGCCGCCGGTGAAACTAGCGCAGACTACCGCCAACCAACTAGCTGATTATGGTGTTTTTTTGCCCGATTCTCAGCGACCCGCCCGGAGCAAGCGGGCAAGACCCTTCGCGGCGCGAAAACGCGCTTTCATTCTTGCAGGGCTACCGCCAAGAGCGCGAAGGGCCGTTCAGCTCCGCTCTGCCGCGAAATTGGCTGCGGCGAGACGGTGGCTGAGCTCGGCGTGACGAACCTCGCGATAACGCGGGGCTTCGATCATGGTCCAAGCGTCGGTATCGGCGAACATAGCCTTGAGCACGAGGGTGTTCAGGCGGTGGCCGCCGCGACGAGAATGGAAGGCGCCGAGAATGGGCGCGCCCGCGAGGGCGAGGTCGCCGATCGCATCGAGCGCCTTGTGGCGCACGAACTCGTCGCGATAGCGCAGGCCTTCGCGGTTGATGATGCGATCGTCGCCGATGGCGACGGTATTCTCGAGCGAGGCGCCGAGCGCAAGGCCAGCAGCCCACAGCCGCTCCACGTCCTTCATGAAGCCGAACGTCCTGGCGCGCGACAGCTCGCGGCGGAAGGAACCGGGATTTACGTCGATCTCGATTCGCTGAGTGCCAATCAGCGTGGTGTCGAAGTCGATCTCGACATCGAGATGGAAGCCGTTATGGGGTGCAAGCTCGCCGAAGGCGCCGTTCTCCTCGACGCGGATTGGCTTCAGCACCTTGAGGAAACGGCGCGGAGATTCGAGCTCGGCAAGGCCGACTTCGTCGATCGCCTCGACGAAGCGCGCGGCGCTGCCGTCCATGATCGGCACTTCGCAGCTATCGATCTCGATCAAGGCGTTATCGACGCCGAGACCGCGCAGAGCGGCGAGCAGGTGCTCGACCGTGGCGATCGAGGCGCCGTTGCCGTCGCCGAGCACGGTGCACAGCGTTACGCCGGTCACCGAGCGCTGGTCCGCAGCGATCTCAGTGCCTTCAGCGGCGCCGTTGGAAAGGAGGAAGCGTATTCCGGTGTCGCCGTCAGCGGGACAAAGAACGATGGAGACTGGTGCTCCGCTATGGACTCCGGTGCCGGTTAGTGAAATTTCTCCGGCAAGCGTTGTTTGCCGCGCCCCGATGAAACCCTTCATGGCCCCCGATGGCCCCCAAGCCGTCTTTTTGAGTTCCCTAGCCCGAGGAGAACCTCGAGCCCCCCATTGATCGCCGGCCCTGGCTTGTGCCTTTTTGGTCCCGTCGATCAACCTGTGAAGAACCTTAACGCTCGGACCTAGGAGCGACAAATCACGGTTTCTTTCACTGTATTACCGTCCACACCTCCCAGTAACTATTTGATTTTTCTTTCTTTTCCACGATTTCAGCGATCGGGCTCACGCGTCGTCGTTAACTATTGCGCTCCATCTAGTTCACTCTCCTGCGGAGGAAGGCTGGAATCTCGAGGTCGTCGTCGCCTTGTGATTCGGCCGGGGCACCAGCGGTCTCCAGCTGGGCCAGACGCGGCTGGGGCTCGACGCGTTTCGGCGCCAACGCGACCGGCGCGGCTTGCCGCGGACGCTCGATCCGCACCCCTCTTGGGGCCGCTTGCCCCTGCGGTTGGGGGTCCGGGTCGGGCTGAGCTTGGGCCTGCATCTGCGGCTGTGGCTGCATCCTCGGCGTCTCAGGCGACTGCCATTGCTGGCCGAACTCCGGCTCCCGCTTGGCTTGGCGTATCTCGGCCTCGGGCTCCTTGCGTGCGCGACCGACGCCCGCGAGCCGCTCGAGAAAGCCCACGCGCCGCTTCTGCGCGGCAAGTCCAAGCTGAGACGCTTGGCCCGCTTGCGCCTTGATCTCGTTCTGGGCCACCAGCGGCAGCTCCTCGACGGCAGGCATGCGCCGCACCGGGCGGCGGATCATGGCGGGTGGGGCAGGCTGGAAGGTCATCTGCGGCGCGGCGGGTTGCGGCTTGGCCGTGCCGAGCGGGAGAGGCGCTCCCTGCATCTGAAGAGGGCGCTTCTCGATCGTCACATTGCCGGGAGCGCGCCACACTTGCGGCTCCTTCGCGATCTCGTTGGCGCCGAGGACGAGACTTGCCTCGTCGGCATCCATGGGCGAGTGGGGCGGCATGGCGGTCAACCCCGCAAGTCGCTCGCTCAACCTCCCGCGATCCTGAGCAACGGCGGCCTGGAGGGGCATGGGCGGTGCGTGGTGCTGAACCTGCGGCGCAAGCCCAATGCCGGTCGCTACCACCGACACGCGGATCGAGCCGTCGAGTTCGTCGTCGAAGGTCGCGCCGACGATGATGTTGGCGTCGGGGTCGGCCTCGGCGCGAATGCGGCTCGCCGCTTCGTCAACCTCGTAAAGGGTGAGGTCGTTGCCGCCGGTGATGGACACGAGGAGCGCGCTCGCGCCCTTCATGCACACATCGTCGAGCAACGGATTGGAGATGGCGGCTTCGGCCGCCTCGATGGCGCGCCGGTCGCCGTTCGATTCGCCCGTGCCCATCATCGCCTTGCCCATGCCCGCCATGATGGTGCGGACATCGGCGAAGTCGAGATTGATGAGGCCTTCCTTCACCATCAGATCGGTGATGCAGGCAACGCCGCCGCGAAGCACGTCGTCGGCCATGGAGAAGGCGTCGGTGAAGGTGGTCTTCTCGTTGGCCACGCGGAACAGGTTCTGGTTGGGAATGATGAGCAGCGTGTCGACGTATTTCTGCAACTCGTCGATTCCGGCTTCCGCGGCGCGCAGGCGCCGCGAGCCCTCGAACTGGAACGGCTTGGTGACGACGCCGACGGTGAGGATGCCCTCCTCGCGCGAGGCGCGCGCGATCACGGGGGCAGCACCGGTGCCGGTGCCGCCGCCCATGCCGGCGGTGATGAACACCATGTGGCAGCCGACGAGGTGGGCCTTGATGTCGGCCATGGCCTCCTCCGCCGCCGCCGCGCCCACCTCGGGCTTCGATCCCGCACCGAGACCTTCGGTGACGTTCGCGCCCATCTGGATGCGGCGCTCTGCGGTCGAGCTCGCCAAGGCTTGCGCGTCAGTGTTGGCGACCACGAACTCCACGCCCTTGAGACCGCATTCGATCATGTTGTTGACGGCATTGCCGCCGGCGCCGCCGACACCGAAGACGGTGATGCGCGGCTTGAGTTCGGTCAGATCAGGAACTCTGAGGTTGATGGTCATGGTGGCCTTCCGATCGTTCATTGCTCTTGCTCCGGCTCCCTAGCGGCGCTTCCCCGCGATGCGCTCGCCCCGAGCCTCCTCGTCCGACTAGAAATTGTCCCTTATCCACTCGCCAACCCTGGCGAAATAGCCAGTGCCGGTACGCAAGAAACGCTGCTCGGCGCGGGTGCTCAGCCTGTCGTCGCCGCGCGACCATTGCAGGAGGAGACCAATCGCCGCCGCAAAATCAGGTGCCCCCGCCGCCGCGGGCAGCCCACTCATGGCGCGCGGCCGGCCAAGCCGCGCCGGGCGTCCAAACATGTTCGCGGCAAGCTCGGGCAGTCCGGTGAGCTGGCCTCCGCCGCCGGTCAGCACCAAATGTTGCGTGACCTCGGCCGCCAGGCCGCTCGCGGCCAGCCGACGGCGCATCAGATCGAGGATCTCCTCGATGCGCGGGCGGATGATCACGGCAAGCTGGGCCTTGGTGATCTGGTTCAGGCTTCCCTGCCCCATGCCGCCGACGCACGGATAGGTGATGATCTCGCGCTCGTCGGAGAGCGTGGCAAAGGCGCTGCCATGCAGCGTCTTCAGCCGCTCGGCGTGCTCGATCGGCGCGCCGAGAGCGCGCGCGATGTCGGTGGTAATAGAATTGCCGCCGAGCGCGATGGCGTCGGCGTGAACGAAATGACCGTCGGCGAAGACCGAGAGCGTCGTGGTGCCGGCGCCAAAATCGATCAGCGCGACACCGAGCTTGGCCTCGTCGGGGGTGACGACGGAGAGCGCGCTCGCATAGGGCGCCGCGACCAGGCTCGCGACGCCGAGGTGGCAGCGCTCGACGCACAGCATGATGTTGCGCATCGCCACCTCGTCGGCGGTGACGGCATGGAGATCGACCGACAGCCGCTCGCCGCACATGCCGTGCGGCTCGCTGATGCCGCCATTGTCGTCCATGCGGTAGCTCATCGGCAACGCGTGCAGCACGGTGCGCTTGTCGCGGCCGGCATATTGCCGCCCGCCGGCGAGGAGGCGCATGACGTCGTCCTCGCGCACGGCGCCCGAGGGCAGCGCGACGCTTGCCGAGAAGCTCTCGCTCTTGATACGGCCGCTGGTGACGGCAACGTGCACGTCCTCGACGGTGACGCCAGCCATACGCTCGGCGGAATCGACGGCCTGGCGGATGCAATGCTCGACGCTGTCGAGATGGGCGATCATGCCGGCCTTCAGACCCTCGGCGCGGCTGTGGTCGCAGCCCAGAACCTCGAACTGCACCGCATCGCCCTTGCCCTCGAACCAGTCAGGCGACGGCAAAGTCTTGGCGATCAGGCAGCAGATCTTGCTCGTGCCGATGTCGAGCGCGGCAACGACGCGCTGGCGCTTGCTCCTGATCGTAGTCGTGTATCCCATCCCCCTGCCCCTTGATTCAGGTCTTGCCCTTGCCGGGTGTCTTGGTGCTCGAAGTCGGCGGCTCTTGTGCAGCTTCTGCGGGCGGCGTAGAGGCGTCGGCCTCCTCGCGCAGCCGCACCGTGACGCGATCGAGAAGCCTAAGATCGATCGAGGCAATGTCGCGCCTGAGCACGCCGCGCTCCTCATCGAGCTTGGTCAGCGATGCGAGCGCCTGGTCGATATTGTCGTCGGGCAGCATGATCTCGAGACCGGAGGCGAGCTTCAACGTCCACCGCCGGTCGCCCACTCTCAGCGCCGCGATCATCTTCTCTTTCAGATCGCCGTAAGGTTTGAGCGCATCGTAAAGGGCGGGAGCGGCCTTGGCGGCTCCTTCGCCCACGACGAGCGGAAGGTCGGGATAAGCCTCGCGCAAGGCCGGAGCGAGCATCACCCCGTCCGCGTCGACCACATAGGTCTGGCCGTGGTTCTGCCAGACGGCATAGGGCACGCGCTCCTCGAGAAAGACCTGGAGCGTCGAAGGAAGAAGGCGCATCACTTGCGCGTGCCTAATCCACGGCACGGCCTCGAG
>DATJZL010000142.1:0-4640 GCA_035499115.1 Methyloceanibacter sp.
GCGATCGCCTACGTGCGCCTCGACCGCTTGGCCGACGCCCGCGCAGAAGTGGGGAAGGTGAAGGTCAATCCTGCGATCACTGTGCAGGCGTGGCAGCTGGCATATTCCTTCCGAGACCCGGCAATCCTCGACCGCTACTCCCGCGATCTCGTGCAATCGGGCTTGCCGGAGAGATAGCGGCAGTTAACCTATGGGCAATGTCCGTTGTTGGCACAAAGCGGACATGGCCTGCGCCACCTAACTACGTCCGCTATTGGGGTAAAGCGGACATTCCTCGCAACGATTCAACTGATGCCTGTTTATGAGTACACGCGATTGATCTCATAACATCGGCGCGAAGGTCGAGCGCAGCGCGTCGAGCGCACGCGTGCGACCCGCGGCACGGCGCCTCTCGATGCCCTCGCTTGAGAAGTCGCGAAAGCCGTAATGGTCCTGCGCCTCGTTCGGCGGCAGCGAGATCTCGACCGTGCTCACATATTTGTATCGGCGCGCCGCCTCGACCTGCTCGGCGACATCGGGAGGAAGCTCGCCCGGCAAGAGCGCGGCAAGCGAGTCGATCGTGGCCACGAGCTCGTTGATGCGGCCTGCGGTCTTCTTGTCCTGTTGGGTGCGATTGCCGAATCTGAGCTGGTTGATGCGCTCGTTCACTTCGAGCAGCGAGCTCGGACGCACGGCCTCGGAGGGAAACAGATTCATGATCACCAGCACCCGGTCCACGTTCTCTCCCGGGCTGAAGGCGTCGATGGCATCGCCGAGCGGCGTGTTGTCGACCAACCCTCCATCCCAATAGGGGCGGAGCTCGCTGCCCTCTTCGATGTCGGTCCACGGGAATTGCGGCGGCAGGCTGCCGCTTGCCAGCACATGGCGCGGTCCGATGGTGGTCGGCGTCGTCTTGCCGACCGGGCGATTGGAGAACCTCTTCAGCTCGCCCTTCTCGACATCGACGGCGGTGACGACAAACGCCGTCTCGCTTCTGTTGAGAGCGGCGAAGTCGACATGCTCGCTAAGCGTCCTGAGCAGAGGATGGGTGTCGTAGACATAGGTCCAGCTCGACAGCGCCAAGAGGTCGGGCCGCATGGCGTAGAAGTGCGGCAGACCGTAGAGCGACAGATCGCGCGCGATCCGCGCGGGCCAGAAGAACGGCGTCGACACAGCGAAGTCGTTCCACAGCGCGGCAAGCCTCCGCCGTGCATCGAGGCGAGTGGCGGAGCCGACAACGCAGGCCGCATTGATGGCGCCGATCGAGACGCCGGTGACGGCCTTGAGGGTGACATTGTGCCCTTTGGCGACAGCGGCATCGATCAATTCGAGAAGAGAGGTGACGGCGCCGTACTCATAGGCCCCAAGCGCGCCGCCCCCTTGCAGCACGAGGCCGATCTCGGTGGTGTCGGTCGCTGTCGTCGCCATGGCCTCTACCCGCTCCCGCGCGCAGCCATTATAGCCGCAACCGGGGGCCAAATAGGCGGAAAGAGGTTATTGATCGTGCGGCACGACCGTTGACCACGCCCACCTAAGGCGTGCTACGAAGCGGACAAAGACAAACTCGGGAGGTTCGATGCGTTACGTTCCTGCTCTCATCACCGCCGTGATCCTTGGCGGAATTGCCTCAGCGCCGGCAAGCGCTGGCTCGCTTCCGGCTCCATCCGCGAGTGCTTTTGGTCCCTCTCCCGTTATGGTCGAGAGGATCGACTATTGGCGCCGCTACTGCAAATTTCACGACTGCACCGCCCCCCAAGTCAACGTAACGGTCGACGCGCCCGCACCTGTGGTGAATCCGGACAACCCGGCAATCATCGCCATCGTGCCGGTTCGTCCCGTGAGCTGCGGCGAGTTCCATTATTGGAACGGCTCGGCTTGCGTCGATGCCCGCTACAACAACCCCTATCTCGGCCCGCGCTAATCGCCACGCCGAAGGCTTGGCTAAGGCGGGGTCTCCCCGGTCGAAGGCGCGCGCGGCCTGAGCCTTGGGTCGACGCCGGTGATACTGCCGAAATACGTCAGGATGGCCTCGACCTGGTCGGGGGAGAATTGGATCTGCGGCATGTCGCGGTGGCGCGAGCCCATGCCTTCGGCGAAACCTTCCTCGAGCTGCTCGATCGGATATTTGAGATAGACCTGCCTGAGCGGCGGCGCCTTTGCCAGCGGGCTCTCGCCGGTCGCGGCGATGGAATGGCATTTGGCGCAATGGGCCTCGAGAAGGGCCTTGCCGGCACTTGCGCTCGTGTCGTCGTCAGCGGCAAGCGCGCCCGCCGCACTCGCCGCGAGCAGAGCAACGGCAGCGAAGGTATGGCGAAGCGGGAGAGGTCTTAGCACCGTTACACCCTCCATAAGCGCGGGAGAGGCCAGTCCCGACTTCCCACCGTACTCCTCTGACTCACGAGCGCCTAGCGGACTTGTCGCCGCCCTAGCTCATGCCGGCGGGGATGTAAGCGTGCAGAGGAAATAATGGTCGTAGATGATCGACTCCAGCGGCCGGTCGGGCCAATAGAGGCGGTGCAGCTTGCCGACGCTTGTCGCGTCGGCGATGGCGAGCCCGGCCTCTCCCGCAAGCGCCGGCAAATCGTCGAAGCCGAAGGTCCAAGGCGCTCCCATCGCCGCGAAGCGCTCGACGAAGCCGGTCGCCCCCGCCTCGCCTGTCGTCATGTCGACCACGGCCTCGTCCATATAGTCGAACGAGATGGTGAAACTCGGCAGATTCTCCTTGAGATCGCCTAAGACCTTCATCACGTCCGGGCGCGTGAGATACATCGTGTTGCCTTCCCAGATGAAGAAGCTCGGCAAGCCCGTGTCGAAGCCGTTCGCCTCGAGCAATGGGATCACGCCGGAGGCAACGTAGTCCCCCGGAATAAACGTCACCTGCGCATCGATCCTGTTCGCCGCGTAGCGCGTCTTCTTCAAGTCAAGCGTGCCAGCATCGTCGATCTCGAAATAGGCGACTCCAGGAGCGCACTTGCGAACGCCGCGCGTGTCCAGCCCCGCGCCGAGGATCACGACCTGCCGGCAGCCTTGCGCGATCCGTTCGCCGAGCCGGTCGTCGTAATAGCGGGTCCGGAGCCTCGGCATGTTCTCGCCGGCCGGGAAATCAGCTCTGATGGCATCGGCCGCCGCCCGCGTCCTCGCATCGAGAAAAATGCAGACGATGGGATCGACATAGAGAGGATGCGGCTCCTCGTTCTCGCGCGAGCGGAACTCGGCAACGACGAACGCCGTTCCGGTCACCTCTCTAATATCGCTCATGGTGCCTGCTCCTCGCTCCTCGGACCCGCGCTTCTTAGCGGCATTCCGTGACAAAGGTCCTAACGGGGCTCGGGGGACGCGTGCTTGTAATGGTCCTCGATCTTCTCGATCAGGAGCCGCCAGGCCTCATGCTCGCGCGGGCCGGCGGTCTTCTCCACGGCAATCTGGAGATAGCCTAGCTCGCGCTCGACCTTCTCGCGCGGCAGCATATGCAGGCGCGTCGCGAGGATGGCGGCCTCGATCACCGCACCTTGGGCGCGGTTGAAGCCCAGGAAGGGTGCGTGCATCACCTGATGCACCACGCGGCAATGGAAGCGCGGGCGTTGCTCATCCTCCTCGATGCGCTCCACTTTTAGCTCGGCATGCGCCAGCGCCCCGTCCAGCACGACTCCGGGGACATGGGTCGCAGGCCGCGTCGGCCAGTCCTTGCGGCCGGTGAGGCAGCCGGCAAAGACGAGCACATCGTCGGTGAAGCTCGCCACGGCAAAGGGGTTGCTACGGAGATTGTCGAGGGTGGTCGACGGGCGGAATGGGGCGATGATCCAACCTTGCGCTTCGTCATCGAGCGTCGTCGCGATAAGGCCGAGCGGGGCGATATGCACCCTCCCCTCGTCGCTGAGAGTGGTGATGATGCATTCGCGGATCATCGGCATAGTGCTTCAAACGCTCTCATTTCGTTTCGCGCTTCTTCTTGGCGACCAAGGTATGGCCGGCTTCCTTCAGTCGCGTCTTGTCGTCGGCCGGCGCGTCGGCGGCAACCCCCCAATCAAGCGGCTCGTCCTGGGCGTAGCGCTTGCCGAGACGCCAGGCGATCTCGGCCTTGGCGAGCTCGGTGCCGAGATAGAAGGCGTGCGCCCCGTCGGCCTCGACCCCCAGCTTGGGGAAAAGATCGAGGGCGCTCCGCGCCACGTGATGGCCGTCGCGGTTATAAATATGGATGCCGTCCTCGGCGATCTCGATGCGGAAATTCCTGTCGCGCACGGCCGCGGCATTCTCGGCGATCTCCTCCGGCGTCAGCGGGAACGGCTTGCGCGAATGCAGCGCGAGCAGCCCCTCGGCATAGTCCTTCGGCAGATCATGCTCGGCGCGGCTCGCATACATGATGCGGCGCGCGATGTCGTGCTCCTCGACGGTCCGGCGCGTATGCGGGCTCACCTGCACCACGAGCACGTGTCTGATGTGGAGCTCCGACGCGATGCCGAGCAGAACGGCGGTGATGCCGGTCGTGTCGGCGTCGGTCAGCTCGGTGAGATTGCCGGTGCCCATCAAGATCTCCGCGTCAGGGCGCTTGCGGCGGATTTCGGCATAGCGTTCGAGTGAGCGCATGAAACCGAAATTAATGGGATCAAGCACGGGATCAACGAGATACGGCTTGCGCCTGGCATCCAGCGCGTCCATGGCGC
>DATJZL010000143.1:0-2828 GCA_035499115.1 Methyloceanibacter sp.
CGCCTCCGACGGGCTCGGGCCCTTATTCAACTCGCGCGCCTGCCAGAACTGTCATCTCAAGGACGGACGCGGCCATCCGCCTTTGTCGTCCGACGTTCCCGACGATTCCGGCTCGATGCTGGTGCGTCTCTCGGTGCCGCCGACGACCGATGAGGACAAAGCTCTGCTCGATGCCCATAAGGTAAACTCGCTGCCAGACCCGACCTATGGCGGTCAGCTCCAGGACTTTTCGATCCAAGGCATCGAGGCGGAGGGCAAGCTCAAGATCGACTACAAGGAGCGCAAGGTGACGCTCGCCGGCGGCGAGATCGTGAGCCTGCGCGTGCCCATCTATTCGCTCACCGATCTCGGTTACGGGCCTGCCAGTCCCGACATTATGATCAGCCCGCGCGTCGCCCCGCAGATGATCGGCCTTGGCCTGCTCGAGGCGGTCCCCGAGGAGCAGATCCTCGCCAACGCGGATGCCGACGACGCCAACAAGGATGGTATCTCCGGCAAGCCGAACGAGGTCTGGTCGCGCGAGCAACAGAAACTGATGCTCGGCCGCTTCGGCTGGAAGGCGGGCATTCCGACCATCACCCAGCAGGCGGCCGAGGCCTTCAATGGCGATATTGGCCTCTCGACCACCATGATTCCCAAGGGTTCAGGCGACTGCACCGAGAAGGAGAAGGAGTGCCTCGACGCGCCGAACGGCAACTCGCCTAAATATCAGAACGTCGAGGTTGGCGACGACCTGTTCAACATGGTCGTGTTCTACTCCAAGAACCTAGCCGTGCCCGCGCGCCGCAAGGCCGACGATCCCGAGATATTGCAGGGGAAGCAGTTGTTTTACCAAATCGGCTGCATCGGATGCCACAAGCCGAAATTCATGACCGGCGATGCGCCGGGGCAGCCGCACCTGTCGCACCAACTCATTTATCCCTACACCGATCTGCTGCTCCACGATATGGGCGAGGGACTTGCCGACAACAGGCCCGAGGGGGATGCTACTGGCAACGAATGGCGCACGGCGCCGCTTTGGGGAATTGGGCTCACGGGTACTGTGAACGGCCACACCCTGTTTCTTCATGACGGTCGCGCGCGTAACATCACCGAGGCGATCCTTTGGCATGGCGGCGAAGCGCAAGCCTCGCGCGACAAATTCGCCGCGCTGTCTGATGCTGACCGCGCCCGCCTCGTCGCCTTCGTGAACTCGCTGTGAGCCGAGCGATGCTTCAGCATCCACCGATCGCGTTTCACCTCTCCCCGCGGGGTAGTGGGGGCGCGCTCGCCTACTTGGCGGCCACCTTGTTCTCCGTCGGCCTCTGTCCCGCACATGCCGAGACCGATCACGCGGCGATCGCCAAGGCTTCGCTGACCGAAGTGATCCGCCCGGGCTATGCGGCGTTCGCCGCAGCCACCGGCTCGCTCGACGATAAGGTCGCGGCGCTCTGCAAGCAGCCGTCCGCCGCTGCACTGCAAGACACGAAGGATGCCTTTGCCGGTGCGGTCGATGCCTGGAGCAAGCTCGAGATCTTCCGTTTCGGCCCTATCACGCAGGACCGCCGTTACGAGCGGCTATTCTTTTGGCCCGACCCGAAGGGAATCGGTCTCCGACAAGTTCAGGACGCTCTGGCGAAACGAGATGAGGACTTGACGCTCCCCCACGAACTGGCAGCCAAGAGCGTCGCGCTCCAAGGTTTGCCCGCGCTTGAATATTTACTCTATGGCGACGGGGCCGAGGCGCTCACTGAAAGCGACCGCGTGGTGGACGGTGCCGAGCCCCTGCCCAAAATTGGCGGGGCTGGGGCTTTCCGCTGCGCCTTCGCTTCGAGCATCGCCACCAATGTCGACCGCATCGCCAAGAATGTGGTCGAGGGCTGGCGCCAGGGCTCTGACTATGAGAAGGCATTTATCGGACCCGCCCCCGAAAACGCTCTTTATCACACCCCCAAAGAGGTGACGCTCGAGCTGTTCAAATCCTTTGCCTCCGGCATCGAACTGGTGCGCGATGAGAAGCTCGGCAAGCCGCTCGGAGCGACGTCCGCCGAAGCCAAGCCCAAGCTCGCCGCCTTCTGGCGGAGCGATCTCGCCTTCGCCAACATGATCGGCAATCTCGGCGGCGTCAGCCTGCTCTTCAGCAAAGGTGGCTTCGCCGGGGTCGTCGACGCCGATACGCCGGGCGTCTCGGACTCGATCCTGTTCGATCTCAATCACGCCATCGAGGTGCTGCGCGGCATGACCAAGCCCTTTGCCGAGGTGGCGAGCGACAAGGAGCTTCGCGCCAAACTCGAGGCCGTGCGCGTCGAGCTGAAAAGCGCAGGCCAGACCGCCGGCGACATCATTGCGCGGAGCGCTGGCCTCACCTTCGGCTTCAATGCCATGGATGGAGACTGAGACGATGCAGCTCGACCGCCGCGCGCTTCTGGTCAGCCTCGCGAGCAGCGCCGCCATGCTGGCGCTGCCTGGGGGAGTTAAGGCCGCCTTTGCAGCCGAGTGCTTTGCTGCCGCGCGCAAGGATGACCGGGGCACCTATTCCGCCGCTCTGTTCAGCCTGAACGGCGGCGACATCCGCTCGGTCGAGCTTCCCGGCCGCGGCCACGACATCACCATGAAGCCGGACGCCAGCGAATGGGTGACCTTCGCGCGGAGACCGGGGCGCTTTGGCGTGGCCATCCCCCTTGATGCGCGTCCCCCCATCTGGTTCGCCACCAAGCCCGACCGCCACTTCTTCGGTCACGGCGCCTTCTCGTCCGACGGCAGGCTGCTCTATTCGACCGAGAACGACTATGAGGGCGCGCGCGGTGTCATCGGCGTCCGCGACGCGACCGACGCCTATAAGCAGATCG
>DATJZL010000144.1:0-4540 GCA_035499115.1 Methyloceanibacter sp.
CCATGAATGTCATTTTCCCCGCATCGGCGCGCTTGGTCGGCTCGCTACAAATGGACTACGCTCTGCTCCTGCCGGCCAAGGCTCCGATCAGGATGCACGACACACTCCCCGACCTGGTCGCCAGGTCAGCCCTTATGCGTGGAACGAGCGACGCCGCGCTCTCGCTTCTCAAGCGGGCGCGACTCAGCCTGCGCACGCTTGCCGCGGGCGAGATCGTGTTCCGCCCGGGCGATGCGGCAGAAGCCGTCTATCTCCTGCTCAGCGCGCGCACCAATGCCGACGGACTCGACGTCGATCCGCTCGTGCAAGTCGAATTGAAGCCAGCCACAGGCAAGCGTCTGCTTCGCTTCGAACGTATCGTGCATGGCGAGATCTTCGGCGAGCTCGAATTCCTCGAGCAGGGCATGCTGCCGAAAGGCGCAAGGCGGACGACCTCGGCCTTCGCTCTCACTCCCGCTTCGGTGGTGCCGCTTCCCCTCCCCCTGTTCGCCGAGCTGATCGAGGCCGACGGCATGCTCCGCTCGCGCGTCATCCGCATCGGCTCGCAGCGGCTCGTGGCGGCGCTGATGCAGCAGCACGAGAAGGTGCACACCTTCCCCGATCTCCTGCTCGCCGATTGGCTGGTCGAGCTTTCTGCCGACATCGGTATCGCCGAGGGCAATCGCGTCCGCTTCCCGCGCAAGATCGCGCAGAAGCACATCGCCGCCGATCTCGGCGTTTCGCGCGAGACCATCAGCCGCCGCCTCAACGAATGGGAACGCTCAGGACTGTTGCGCACCGGGGCGCGCAGCCAGCAGATCGAGATCCTGGACTATCAGCGCATCAGCCGGCTGGCGAGCCTCCGCTCGGCGCGCAGCCGCGCGGCCCTCGAGCGGACCATCGGCGACATCGACGCGGCAATCGCCTGCGGCGAGGTGATCCGCGCCCGCAATATCGGTCTCGACATCATGCGCTATTACCCGTCGAGCCCGGATTTGATTCACCGCACGGCGCTGGCCGCGGCGCGCGGCGGCGATGCGCGTGGTGCGCTCGAGCTTCTCGCCCGCTCGGGCCTTCCCATGAAGGGACCGTTGAGCGCGCTCGAGGACGCCGTGAGCAAGGCACGCAAGAATCCGTTTCTATCCATGGACCGCATCCTCTCCGAACCCTTCGTGGATGACGGCTATGGTGAGGACGATGGGGTGGCCGCCTTTGTCGCAGGCGAGGCGGAGCGCGAGGCGCAACTCGTCGAGGACATCGCCGCGCTCAACGCCCGCCTCCTCAAGGAGCAAGCCTTCGCGACCGCTCGTACCGCCGACCGCAACAAGCAGGCAAAGGCCTCGTTCAATGCCTATCACGGTCTCTACGAGCACAGCCAGGGCTACTATCCAGGCGTTAACGCGGCCACCATGGCTCTGATCTCCGGCAACGCTGAGGTGGCGCGGCAGATCGCTGCCGGGCTGATCGACACGCTTCGCCCCGATGCCGAAGACTATTGGCCGCTCGCTACTCTGGCCGAAGCGCTGCTTATCGTCGGGCGGGAGGCTGAGGCGAAAGACGTGCTGGGGAAAGCAAGCACAGCGAGGGGAGCCGACGATGGAGCCAAGGCTTCGACCATTCTTCAGTTCAAGCGGCTCGGCACGATACTCGATGCCGACATCGAGGCGCTTGTGAGTGCGCTTAAGCCCCGCAGCGTCGCGGTGTTCTCCGGCCATCTGTTCAGAGGAAGCGAGCTCGACGACAACGCGCAAGCGGCGATCGAAGCCGACATTCGCACGTCAGCCGGCCCTCTGCTGGCCGAGCATAATGTCGGCATCGTCTATGGCGCACTCGCCTCCGGTACCGACATCATTCTCGCCGAGACTTCGCTCGCCTCGGGTGCCGAGCTCGACGTCGTGCTGCCGTTTTCGACCGAGCGCTTCATCGAGACCTCGGTCAAGATCGGCGATCCCGTAGGCAAGCCTGGCAAATGGGAGAAGCGCTTCCGCGCCATCCTCGACTCTCAGAGCGTGCGCTCGCTGACCATCATGGACCCCAACGACCCGGTGGAACGCGATCTCGATGGCTATTTCTTCTATGCCTTCCGCTATGCCGCCGGCTGCGCGCTCCAGCGGGCCGCGACCCTGCAAACCAACTGCCGGCTTCTCGTCGTTGCCGACGCGAATGGCTCCGACACGGTCGCCGGCGCAAACCGCGTGCTTGATGATTGGCGCGAGCATAGGCGACCCTTCGACCTCATCCCCTATCCGCATCCGCGGTTCGGCCGCGAGCAACGCGAGGACTCACTCACGGCGTTCCGCTCTGTCTTGTTCCTTTGGGATGCGGCGCCCGGCGTCAAGAACGGCAACGGTGCGCTAGACAGACTGTTCAAGCTAATCGGCAAAGGCCTCGAAGGCATTGAGCGCACCCATCGGGACGGACGGCGTGGGTTCTGCCTGATTGCAAATTCGACCGAAGAAGCCCTCGAGATCGGTCGCGACGCGGCGAAGGCCGCGCGCGACGCCAAGCGCGCGCTGAGGGTGATCTGCGACTTCGGTCTCGTGCAGGGTGCCAAGCTCAAGACCGACAAGAAGCTGATCGCCCATCTGCAATCCGCTGACGATTTCCCCGGCCTTCCCACCGACTATGTGTTGGCGACTGAGGCCTACGCGGCGCAGGCCAAGTTCGACCTCGGCGACAAGATCCTGCTGGTCCCGGTCGGTCGCGCCGAAGTTCAGCCCGCCTCCGAGGAGGGCGAGCGGCACGCGATCAGAAGTCGGCCCACTCTTCCCATCTACACGGCCGAATGGGCGGCGAGCGGACGATGAGCCTCGCGATGCATGCCGCTTACGAAACAACGCCGCCGACCTTGCCAAGATTTAAGGCCCCGCGGCGCTCCCTCTCCCTTGACCGCCCTTTGCGACCGTAATTTCATCGAGCGTCGTTTGCGTCAGTAACGAACCGGCAAAGTCCCATGTCCATCACCATCAAATATCTCGAAGGTAATCTCGCCGAGGGTCAGCCCAAGGAGCAGACCTTCGGCGATTCGGTCGACACCATCACGTTCGGACGCGAACGCGACTGCCAAGTCGTCTATGCGCCCGAATACACCGTGGTTGGCAAGAGACATTGTCAGCTCGTGCGCCAGGTCACCGGCGATTACCGCGTCAACCTGCTCGGCCAGCGCTATGTCGAGATCAATGGCGTTCCCGCCGACAACAACACCGTGGTCCCCGACGGTGCCGTTGTCAGACTGGGCGACCCTAAGGAGGGACCGTCCTTCAAAGTTGAGATCGCCAAGCAGGCGGCCGATCTGCCCGACACGGCGCCGCAGGCAAAGGTGAAATCGTGGCGGGAGTCGATGACCGAGACCAGGCGGCTCGGCACCATAGTTGCCAGCGTACTCGCGCTCGTGGTCGGCGGCTCGATCACTTATTTCATGCTGCGTACGACGAATCTCGAGGACCAGATCGCTGCCGCTAATGCTGCCGCGAGCGCGCGGGCGCAGAAGGAATTCTCGGAGGCGACGCTCGCCCGCCTCGAGGCGGCGGTCTATCTCGTCGCCAAGGAGGAGGATCAGAGCGAAGAGGCCGAGGGCACGGCTTGGGCCTTCGCGCCGAACCTGCTCGCCACCAACGCCCACGTCACCCAGGCGATCATGGGCCACGAAAGCGAGTTCTTCCTCGTCGCTCCCGACGGGACGCATATCAAGATCAAGAAGGTCACCTCGCATCCGGGCTATCTTGCCTTCGGCAAGTACAAGACGACGCAGGGGACGACGCGCTACGGCAATTTCACGCCTCTCGACCTGATTAACGAATACGACGTCGGCATCATCGAAATCGATCCCTCCACCCCGCTTCCCGTCGATGCGAAGACCGGTCAGCCGGTGACGCTCGAGCTTGCATCTGACGAGCAGCTCGAAAATCTCGCGCCGGGCACTCCGGTCGCCTCGGTCGGCTTCCCCGTCGAGAACCTCGTGGGCTCAGCTACCGCGACCAAGGCACCGGCGACCCTCCACTTCGGCTTCATCAGCTCATTGACCGACGTGTTCATGTGCCGCACCGACCCGGCCCACCGCCTGCTCATTCAGCACAGCGTCCCCGTCACCGGTGGAGCGAGCGGCTCGCCGCTCATCGACCCGAGCGGCAAGGTCATCGGCCTCGTCAACGGCGGCAACACCACCGTGATGAAGAGCGAGGAGTCGGCCACCGGCAAGACGCGCACGCCGAGCGCCGCTCTGATCAATTTCGCGCAGCGCGTCGATCTCCTGCGAGAGCTTGCCGACGGAAAGGCCACCCAGGAGCTCGCCACTGACGAGAGCTACTGGCAAGAGACCGCCGCGCAGTTCGACGACTATTTCCAGGTCGCGGTGAAGGCATTCCAGGATGTCGCCAAACAACGTTACAAGGTCGGCGTGGGCGAGGACACCCTCATGGGCAACGGCGTGCTCGACGCCGGCGACACTAAGAGTTTCAAGCTCGTGCAGAAGACCTACACCCTTCAGGCGGTCCCCGGGCGCGTTTACGGCTTTATCGCCGATGCCGAAGGCGGCGTGCCGATCGGCATCAACGTGAAGAGG
>DATJZL010000145.1:0-6245 GCA_035499115.1 Methyloceanibacter sp.
TTGAGGTCATCCTGCCGATCCACGCTTTCCTTGCTTGGCGAGATGGGTCTCGAGCCAATGGATGTCGTAATTGCCGTCGACGATATCGGGCTCTGAGATCAGCGCGTTGAAGAGCGGGATGGTGGTCTCGATGCCGTCGACGACGAACTCGCCGAGTGCCCGCTTGAGCCGCATCAGACATTCGTTGCGGGTGCGGGCATGCACGATGAGCTTGCCGATCAGACTGTCATAATAGGGTGGAATCGTGTAGCCGGCATAGGCGCCGGAATCGACCCTGACCCCGAGGCCGCCGGGCGGGTGGAAATGGGTGATGGTGCCGGGCGACGGCCTGAACGTATGCGGGTTCTCGGCATTGATGCGGCACTCGATGGCGTGCCCGTTGAAGCGCACGTCCTCCTGGCGGAGCGACAGCGGCGCACCGGCCGCGATCCTGATCTGCTCGATGACGAGGTCAAGCCCCGTGATCATCTCGGTGATGGTGTGCTCGACCTGGAGGCGCGTGTTCATCTCGATGAAATAGAACTCGTTGTCCTCGTAGAGAAACTCGACGGTGCCGACGCCGCGATAGCAGAGCTCGCGCATCGCCTTCGCCACGGTCTCGCCGATACGGTTGCGCTCGCCGGCGTTGAGAGCCGGCGAGGGGGCTTCCTCCCACAGCTTCTGGTGGCGCCGCTGGAGCGAGCAATCGCGCTCGCCGAGATGGATGGCGTTGCCGAGTCCGTCGGCCAGCACTTGCACCTCGATATGGCGGGGATGAACGAGATATTTCTCGAGATAGACGGTGTCGTCGCCGAAAGCGGCGCGAGCCTCGTTGCGTGCGGTCTGGAGCGCCGGCTCGAGCTGGCTCTCGTCGAGCGCAAGCTTCATGCCGCGTCCGCCGCCGCCCGCCGACGCCTTGACCATGATCGGATAGCCGATGTCGCGGGCAAAGATTTTTGCTTCCTCGATATCTCTCACCGGACCCGAGCCCGGCACGACCGGGATCCCGAGCGCCCGCGCCGTGTCCTTGGCCACGATCTTGTCGCCCATCAGCCGGACGTGTTCCGCGGTCGGTCCGATAAAGGCTATGGCGTGCTCCTCGAGGATCTCGGCGAAGCGGGCGTTCTCGGCGAGAAACCCATAGCCCGGATGCACGGCGTCGGCGCCAGTGATCTCGCAGGCCGCGACGATCGCGGGAATATTGAGATAGCTTTCCTTCGATGGCGGTCCGCCGATGCACACGCTCTCGTCGGCGAGGCGCACATGCATGGCGTCGGCGTCGGCGGTGGAATGGACCGCGACCGTTGCGATGCCAAGCTCCTTGCAAGCCCGTTCGACGCGAAGCGCGATCTCTCCCCGGTTCGCGATCAAGATCTTGTCGAACATCGCGCTCCGATCAGCGTTGCTCGATCACCGCCAACGGCTCGCCATATTCGACCGGCTGGCCGTCCTCCACCAGTATGGCGGTGACGGTGCCGGCGCGGGGGGAGGGGATCTGGTTCATGGTCTTCATGGCTTCGATGATGAGGAGCGTCTGTCCCGCCGTCACTCTGGAGCCGATCTCGACGAAGGGAACGGCGCCCGGCTCTGGCGAGCGATAGGCGGTGCCGACCATCGGCGAGGTGACGGTTCCGGGATGGACGATCGCCTCTTCTGACCTGGGCGCTGGACGATTATTGGTCGCGGGCCGAGCGGCCGGCTCTCGCGAATCGCGCGGCGCGCCATCGGTGGTGAGCGTTGTCGTGAGGTTGACCCCGCGCGCGACCCTGACCCGTTTCCCGTCCTGCTCGACTTCGATCTCCGTCAGGCCGGTCTCCTCGAGCAGATCGGCAAGCTCGCGGATCAACTGCTTGTCGAAAGACCCCGGCTTGCTTCCGGCCCCTGGCGTCTTGTCGTCAGCCATCAGCTCGGCCTCTTGCCTGCCATCAGCCCTGCGAGCGCCTCGACCGCGAGCTCGTAGCTATTCGCTCCGAACCCGCAGATCACGCCCTTCACGGCCTTGGAGATATAAGAATGGTGGCGGAACGGCTCACGCGTGAAAATGTTCGACAAATGCACCTCGACGGAAGGAATGGGGCAGGCGAGCAGAGCATCCAGGATGGCGATCGACGTATGGGTGAAGGCGCCGGCATTGACGATCAACCCTGCCGCTTCGGTTCTTGCCTCCTGGATCCAGGCCACGAGCTCGCCTTCATGGTTGCTTTGGCGGAAGTCTATCGCAAATCCGAGTGCTTTAGCCTTCCCCTCGCATTTCGCCCGCACGTCGTCGAGCGTGTCCTTGCCGTAGACCTCCGGCTCGCGGGACCCAAGCAGGTTGAGATTGGGGCCGTTCAAGACGTAAATCGGTTTGGCCATGACGGGTGCTGGGCGCCTGATGAGGGCGCGGCATACGAGGTGAACCGCGCGCCGCGACGAACGAAACGGGCCCCTTTATCAGCTTTTCCGCCTTTCGGCAAAACGGGCTGATGGGAGGATGAAGGAGATGTTCTCCTCCGGCCTTCAGCACGTCGCCTTGCAGCCCTTCTCGCGGATTTCAGCAACGTTCTTGGTGAACTGATCGTAGAGGTCGTCAGGGGCGCCGGGGATGACATGGTCGCCGATGAGATAAAGCGGCGTGCCCTGCAGCCCGAGTTTCTGGGCGAGGTCCTTGGCCTGATCAAGCGACTTCTGGATGTCGGGATCGGCCATGTCCTTCTCGAGCTGATCCACGTCGAGGCCGAGCTCCTTGGCGATGCGGAGCGCCTTCTCCTTGTCTGCTTTGCCGGGCTCGGTGAACAGCTTCTGATGCATCTCGAAATATTTGCCTTGCTTGTGCGCGGCAAGCGCGGCCTTGGCGGCGGCCTCCGAGTCGTCGCCGAAGATCGGCAACTCCTTCAGCACAAGCCGCACCTTGTTGTCGTTATCGACGAGCTTGACGACGTCGGGCAGCGCGCGGCGGCAATAGCCGCAATTGTAATCGAAGAACTCGACCACGCTCACATTGCCGTCGGGGTTGCCGGCGACGTAGGCGAGGGGCGAACGGAAAATGGCATCGGCGTTGTCGCTGATGACCTTCTGTTGTTTCGCCTCCTGCTCGGCCGCTTGGCGCTTGTCGAGCTCGCTCGTCATCTCGACCAGGATCTCGGGGTTCTTGGTGAGATAGTTGCGGACGACATCGACGATCTGCTGGTCCTGGATAGCTGCACCCGAAAGGGCCAGCATGCCAGGCGCCACGCGCGCCAGGATCGACAGGGTGGCGACGGTCACGAGCGCGGCCACGACGGCGGCAACGAGCGCGGTCAGAAGGCCTGATTTAGCGGTCATCCTGGGATCTCCGGGGGGTTAATTCAGTTGGGCACTTCGAAAGCGAGGATATCATCTGCCTTGATCCAGTTCGGCGTGCCGTCCACGAACCCGGCCTTGGCGCGCTTGGCCTGCTGTTTGGCAAGCCTGAGCTGCCCTTCATAGAAATAGGCCTCCGCCGATGCAAGCTCGGCCTGTGCCAGGAACTGCTTCTTGGCGCCCTCCGCCTGCGACAAGTCGGCCTTGCGCGCATAGGCCGCCGCGAGTTGCCGATACCCCATGGCCGAGGAATCCTCGCGGGCGAGCGCAGTGCGGAGATTGGTAATGGCCTCGTCGACGAGCTTCGAATCGTTGGTGCCAAGCAGCGCTTGTGCCAGCATCACGCGGATGAGCGGCTCGTTGGCGAGGCTCACCGCCTGGCGCAGTGGGCCGATCGCGTCCGCGGGACTGCCGCTCTCGAACAGGAACTGGCCTTTGATCTCGTAGAAATAGGGCCAGTTCGGCTGAGCCGCGATGAGCGCATCGATCAGCGGCATGGCGGCCTTCACGCCCGACTTGCGATAGGTGGCGATCGCGCGGGCATATTGTGCCGGGATCGACTGGTCGGTCTGCGGATAGCGATTGAACAGCACTTCGGGAGCATCGAGGAAGCCGTAAAGCTTCGCCTTGACGAGGTCGTGGCGGAATTGGAGCTCGGGCGGATCGACGGCATTGTAATAGGGGCTCGAGGTCACGAGCTCGCGGAGCTGCGTCAGGCGTTGCTGCGGCATCGGGTGGGTCTGCAGATAGGGATTGATGCCCTGGACGCCGATGAGCCTGGTCGACATCAGCTCGAAGGTCTCGAGCATGCCCCGACCCGACTGATGGGTGGCATTGAGGAAGCTGACGCCTGCCTGGTCGGCCGAGGATTCCTCGTCCTGTTGGTAGGCGAGGATGGACCGCATCGCCGCGTCCTGGCCGCCATAGGCGACGCCCATGCCCGCCTGTCCAATGCCGGGCGCGCCTCCGAACGCTCCCGCCGCCATGGCCGCAAGCCCGAGCAGTTGCAGCATCAAAGCCGCCGATTTGGCGCGCGAGAGTTGGGCGCGGAGCCGCGCAAGATGCCCGCCGACGATGTGGCCGCTTTCATGGGCGATAACGCCGATCACCTGGTTCGGGGTCTTGGCCTCCATCAGCGTGCCGGCATGCATGAACATATTATGCCCGTCGACCACGAAGGCATTGAAGCTGCGGTCGTTGACGATGTGAATTTCGATGGCCTGCGAGCCCAACCCCGCAGCGTCAAAGATGGGCTTGGCGTAGGTGCGGATCAGAGCCTCGGTCTCGGCATCGCGGATCATCCCGGCGGCATCGGCCGTCGTGGAGCTGACAAGGACGGCGGCAAGTCCGCCGACCAGGCTCGCGCGAACGTGCCTGCGCGCTTGATTGAAGGAAGATTGAGCCAGGAGAAGCATGGCCAGCTGATCGTATAGGCTTGCGAGTATCGGGCAAAGACGCCGATGACCGCGCCCTCTCATGGCGCGCTAGCTAGGCTGGTAAACCCCTCCAGCCATGTCCTTGCCAAACATCGCCTGATTGGCGTTCGAATGCGGCGACAACGTGACAGGAGACGACGTGGAAGCCTTCAACATCCTGCGAGGTTGCCGCAGCTGACGCGCCGGGACCATGCCGGTGGCGATGGAGATAAGAAGGAAGCGCCCGATAGGCGCTTCCTCTTTGATGTCATCGCCGCCACCAGCCTCGACGCGGGGGCTCTGAGGATTGCTCGGCCTCCTGCGGGGTGCTTGCGGGAGGCGGAGCAGGCGGTTCCTCCCTCGCCGTGGGCATCGTGCTGAACACGGGCTCGGTCTCGCGACGCGAACGTTCAGGCGCTTCGCGGGAGAACGCCTCCTCAGGCCTCGGCCTGCTCGCGCGCGCGTCCCCGTTCTGCCGGTCCTCGCGGGCTTGCCGCGATGAGTCTTGATGCGTGTCGTGGCGCCGCGTCGGCTCGCGGTCGCCAGGCTCGGCGCGCGCCTCGCTTGGCTCACCCCGGGCTTCCAACTCACCCGGCGCGCGCTCAGGGCGCTGGCCGGGCCTGCCGCGGCGTCCGCCACGGCGGCCTCTGCGGCGCGGTCCTTTGCGCTGTTGGCCCTGAGCTCCGCCTTCTCCGGCGCTCTCGGGGCCTCTCCCCTCATCGGCCATGGTCTCGCCGGAAGCCTCTTCGTCCTCGATCTCTTGCGGCTCTCGGACCTCTCGCTCTTGCCCCTCGCGCTCCGCGAAATGCGGCCGGTGACCCTCGCCGCTTCCCTCGGAGTGCCGCTTGCGGCGTCTCCGCCGCCCTCGGCCCCGTCTCTGCTCGCCCTCGCCTTCCTCCCTTGCGACCTGAGCAGGCGGGAGCGCAGGGCTCGCGACCGCGGCGGGAGCAGGGCCCTCGCGATGATGGGCCCAGTCCATATGCACCACCGTGCTCTCGCCATCGAGGACGGCGCCTTCGGCGCCGCGCTCGATGACGAATTGCGAGATATGCATGTCCTCATCGGCCGTGACGGTGATGGGGATGCGGTAGCGCGCCTCGATGTCCTTCAGATGCGCTCGCTTCTGGTTGAGGATATAGAGCGCGACCTCGACCGCGGTAGTGGCGACGAGCGGCACCACGCCATCGGTGATGAGGCGGTCCTCGATCGAGCGCAGGATATCGAGCGCGACCGACTCGATGCTCCGCACGATGCCAGTGCCGGTGCACATCGGGCACGGCTTGGTCGAGCCTTCCAGCATGCCGGGTCTTAGGCGTTGGCGCGACATTTCCAGCAAGCCGAAATGGCTGATGCGCCCGACCTGGATGCGCGCGCGGTCGTGGCGCAGCGATTCCTTCAATCGCCGCTCGACCAGCCGGCTGTTGCGGCGCTCGTCCATGTCGATGAAGTCGATGACGATCAGCCCGGCGAGGTCGCGCAATCTGAGCTGCCGCGCGATCTCCTCCGACGCTTCAAGATTGGTCTTGAGCG
>DATJZL010000146.1:0-13076 GCA_035499115.1 Methyloceanibacter sp.
GTGAGAGACTCGAACTCCCGACATCCACGGTGTAAACGTGGCGCTCTACCAGCTGAGCTAACCGCCCTTCGCGCCCGTAAGATACTTTGTCGCGGCGTGAAGTGCCAGGTCCAGACTAAAAGATTGGCCGCGGCACCAACCTAACGGGAGTCATTGATGCGCCTCTTCTTGCTGTCGTTGCTTGCAACGGGCGTCTTCGCGTCGCTGTTTTGGGCCGGTCGTGGAGCTTTCGCCGAGGACGCCCCGGCCGGAAGCTATGAATGCTGGTATTTCAGCACGCCCCAGCCTCTCCAGAATTTCAACCTCAAGGGCGGAAGCTATACCGACTCCTCCGGCGCTAGCGGCTCGGTGGCGGGCTCCGGCGGAAAGATGACGTTTAGCGGGGGAAACCTCGACGGTCAGACGGCCGTCTAAAAGGGCGGCAATCCGCCCACCATCAGCTTCGTGAACGGGAACGGTGAAGAGCAGTTCTTCTGCCAGCTCGCGCAGTAGCTGCTCGCGGTGGCCGAGCAACCGAACCGCCTAAGCGCTATCGCCTTTGGCGTCTTTGCGTTGGCGGCGATGCTCCCTGGTGTCGTCGCCGCCAAGGTCGTGCCACCTGGGCGCTATGAATGCTGGTTCTACACTACGCCCCAGCATCTCAAGGATTTCACTCTGAAGGGCAGCACCTATATCGATGCGTCAGGCGTCAGCGGCTCGGTCACGGTCTCCGGCAAGACGCTCAAGTTCAAAGGCGGCAATCTCGATGGCAGGACCGGGATCTACAATGGCGGAAATCCGCCGACCATCAGTTTCTACAACGCAGATGGAGAGGAGGTGCTTCTGTGTCAGCGGGGCTCGTGGAACAGGTCGCCGCAACAACAATGAAGGCGAAGCCTTGCTCTTAAGAAGCAAAGCTCCGCCTCGAAAGGGTCAGTTCGCTGAAGCCTAGCTGTTGCAGGCCTCTTTGAGCGCCTTGCCGGCGCGGAATTTCGGTACGCGAGAAGCGGGGATCTTGACCTCTGCACCGGTGCGCGGATTGCGCCCGGTCGAGGCTTTGCGTTGCGCGACCTGAAAATTGCCGAAGCCGACGATGCGAACAGTGTCACCGCCGCGCAAGGCCTTCTCGATATTCTTGAAGGTGGCATCGACGGCCTTCTCGGCCGCGTCCTTCGACAGGTCAGATTCTTTCGCCACGTGGGCGACCAGCTCAGCTTTGTTCACGGCATCATCCTTTCGCTCGGCCCTAATCAGAGGCGTTATCAAACCTCGAGGCCGCTTGGGTACGCTCCGATTCACAAACAAGTGGTGTATGACTGGCGCAAAAAACCCGGAAAATCAACAAAAATGGTCCGACTCGGGAGGCCGAGCCGGACCACTAAATTGAGGCATTTCCGCGGCAGACAAGCCCTTAATGCGCGGTAACTCCGGCTGGAGTCTCGTCTTTCTTGGCGACTACTTGGGAGGCCTCACTGACCTCTTCCCAGACGATCGGCTGGGGCGGCCGGCTGAAGGCGATCTTCAATACCTCCTCCATGCGCGAGACCGTGCGGATGTCGAGAGCATTCTTAAGCTCGTTCGGTATCTCCGTGAGATCCTTGGCATTTTCGTCGGGGATGACCACCGTTTTGATGCCGGCCCTCAGCGCCGCCAAAAGCTTTTCCTTAAGTCCGCCGATGGGCAGAACCCGGCCGCGGAGCGTGATCTCGCCGGTCATGGCGACCTCCCGCTTCACCGGGATTCCGGTCATCAGCGAGATGATAGCGGTCGCCATGGCGACGCCGGCGGAGGGTCCGTCCTTCGGGGTTGCACCTTCTGGGACATGCACGTGAATGTCGCGCTTCTCGAAAAGCGGCGGCTCGATGCCGAAATCGACGGCCCGTGACCGAACATAGGCATTAGCGGCCTGGATCGATTCCTTCATCACGTCGCGCAGGTTACCGGTGACGGTCATCTTGCCCTTGCCCGGCATCATCACGCCTTCGACGGTCAGAAGCTCGCCGCCAACCTCGGTCCAGGCAAGACCGGTGACGACACCGACCTGATCCTCGAGCTCGGCCTCGCCGTAACGGTATTTCTGCACGCCGAGATAGTCCTCGAGGTTCTTGAGGGTGACCTTGATGGCCTTCTTCTTGCTGGTCAGGAGCTCCTTCACGGACTTCCGGGCAAGCTTCGCGATCTCGCGCTCGAGATTGCGCACGCCGGCCTCCCGCGTATAGCGGCGGATGATCTCCTTCAGAGCGTCGTCCTCGAGGCTCCATTCGTCTGCCTCGAGCCCGTGCGCCTTGGTCATGGCGGGGATCAGGTGGCGTCGTGCGATCTGCATCTTCTCGTCCTCGGTGTAGCCCGCAATGCGGATGATCTCCATGCGGTCCATCAGGGCGGGAGGAATGTTGAGCGTGTTCGCGGTTGTAACGAACATAACGTTCGACAGGTCGTAGTCCACCTCGAGATAGTGGTCGTTGAAGGTGTGGTTCTGCTCTGGATCGAGAACTTCCAGCAAGGCCGACGCCGGGTCGCCGCGGAAATCGGCGCCCATCTTGTCGACCTCATCGAGCAGGAACAGCGGGTTGATCTTCTTCGCCTTCCGCATCGACTGGATCACCTTGCCCGGCATCGAGCCGATATAGGTGCGGCGGTGACCCCTGATCTCGGCCTCGTCGCGCACTCCGCCAAGGCTCATGCGCACGAACTCGCGGCCAGTGGCACGCGCCATCGACTTGCCGAGCGAGGTCTTGCCGACGCCGGGAGGGCCGACCAAGCAAAGGATCGGGCCTTTCAGCATATTGGTGCGGTTCTGCACCGCGAGATACTCGACGATGCGGTCCTTGACCTTTTCCAGGCCGTAATGGTCCTCATCGAGGATCACTTGCGCCTCGTCGAGGTCGCGCTTGATCTTGCCCTTGACGCCCCACGGGATGGTCAAGAGCCAGTCGAGATAGTTGCGCACGACGGTCGCTTCGGCAGACATCGGGCTCATCTGGCGGAGCTTCTTGAGCTCGCCGAGCGCCTTCTCGCGGGCCTCGCGGGAGAGCTTGGTCTTCTCGATCTTCTGCTCGATCTCGGCGAGGTCGTCACGGCCTTCCTCGCTATCGCCGAGCTCCTTCTGGATCGCCTTCATCTGCTCGTTCAGGTAGTACTCGCGTTGCGTCTTCTCCATCTGACGCTTCACGCGGCTCCTGATCTTGCGCTCGACCTGAAGCACGGAGATCTCGCTCTCCATCAGGGTGAAGACGCGCTCGAGCCGCTCGGAAACCGAGGTGATCTCGAGGATCTGCTGCTTCTCCGCGATCTTGATCGCGAGATGGGAGGCGATGGTGTCGGAGAGCTTGGAATAATCCTCGATCTGGCTCGCGGTGCCGAGCACCTCGGGCGAGATCTTCTTGTTCAACTTCACATAGCTCTCGAACTGGGAGACGACGGAGCGGGCGAGCGCCTCGATTTCATCCTCGGCGCCGACGCTCTCCTCGACCCGGTCGATCTCGGCCTCGAAATAGCTCTCGTTCTCCGTGTAGCGCTTGATGGAGGCGCGGCGCGTGCCTTCGACCAGCACCTTCACGGTGCCGTCGGGAAGCTTGAGCAGCTGGAGCACGGAGGCAAGCGTGCCCATCCGGTAGATGCCATCGGTGGACGGCTCGTCGTCCGAGGCATTCTTCTGCGCCACAAGCAGGATCTGCTTGTCGGATCGCATCACCTCTTCGAGCGCCGCGATCGACTTCTCGCGTCCCACGAACAGGGGCACGATCATATAGGGGAAGACGACAATATCGCGGAGCGGCAGGACTGGATAAAGCTCCGGCGCACCCTCTTTGATCGTGGACGGCTTGGTTTCGGTCATGGCAGTTCCGTCGCTTTCTTGCTAGGCGGAACCGTCGAGGCATTCCGCCGTTGTCCTATCATCCCCTCCCCCAAGGGTCCGTGCGCCCCACCACAGACTTTACGGTAAACGAAGGTACCGGCCCTGTGGCAAAATACCGACCAGTTAGCGTAGGTGGCGACCGACGGATGTACCGTCAAGTGGCCGCCGCCCCGGTTTTCCGGCCATTGTGAGCGGGATTCGCCTCTTCCTACAAGCACGAATGAGGCCAATACACCTTATGCGGTCGTTCCGAGCTCTTCGTGCCGGTCGGAGTAGATACGCAGCGGTCGCGCCTTGCCCTCGACTACCTCGGAGGAGATCACGACCTCCTCCACGCCGCGGAGCGAAGGAAGCTCGAACATGGTGTCGAGCAGGATACTCTCCATGATCGAACGGAGCCCGCGGGCGCCGGTCTTGCGCTCAATGGCCTTCTTGGCGATGGTGCGCATCGCCTCTTCGGCGAAGGTCAACTGCACGTCCTCCATCTCGAACAGCCGCTGATACTGCCTGACCAAGGCATTCTTGGGCTCGGTCAGGATGCGCATCAGCGCCTCCTCGTCGAGGTCGTCGAGCGTGGCAATGACAGGCACGCGGCCGATGAACTCGGGGATCAGGCCGAACTTCAGCAAATCCTCGGGCTCGACCCCTTTCAGGATATCGCCCGTCCGCCGGTCGTCGGCGGCTTCCACCTTGGCGCCGAAACCGATCGAGGTCGACCGGCCGCGCGCGGCGATGATCTTCTCGAGACCCGCGAAGGCGCCACCGCAAACGAACAGGATGTTGGTGGTGTCGACTTGGAGGAACTCCTGCTGCGGGTGCTTGCGCCCGCCCTGCGGGGGCACCGAGGCGACCGTCCCTTCCATGATCTTGAGAAGCGCCTGTTGCACGCCCTCGCCCGACACGTCGCGGGTGATCGACGGATTGTCGGATTTCCGACTGATCTTGTCGACCTCGTCGATGTAGACGATGCCCCTCTGCGCCCGCTCGACATTGTAGTCGGCGGCTTGGAGCAGCTTGAGGATGATGTTCTCGACGTCCTCGCCGACGTAGCCGGCCTCGGTGAGGGTCGTGGCATCGGCCATGGTGAAGGGCACGTCGAGGATGCGGGCGAGCGTCTGAGCAAGCAAGGTCTTGCCGCAGCCCGTCGGCCCGATCAAAAGAATGTTTGATTTGGCGAGCTCGACATCGGAGTTCTTGCTCGAATGGTTGAGCCGCTTGTAGTGGTTGTGCACCGCGACCGAGAGGACGCGCTTGGCGTAGTCCTGGCCGATGACGTAGTCGTCCAGGACCGCACAAATCTCCATCGGAGTCGGCACGCCGTCGCGCGACTTGACCAGCGAGGATTTGTTCTCCTCGCGGATAATATCCATGCAGAGTTCGACGCACTCATCGCAGATGAAAACGGTAGGTCCTGCGATTAGTTTGCGGACCTCGTGCCGACTCTTGCCGCAGAAAGAGCAGTAGAGGGTGTTTTTCGAATCGGTTCCGCTCACCTTGCTCATTCGTTCATCCAGTCCTTATCGCGTCCTTGGCGGAAATCCGCTTCTGTGCCAGCCTTGTTGTTTGACGCCTCGCAAAGTGTGAGCCCCCTCCGTCCGGGACAGGCCGCCCGAAGGGCAATCTCAGCATGCTAGGGCAGCACTGATCAAGGATTGATTAAATCCCTGCCGTCGCCAAGGGGCCACAATCCCCAGTCTGGTGACAGCCATGCAGGCTTCGTGCCTTATGCCGACGCAACCGCTCACTTGCCCGCAATTCGCCGGGTTAGCCCTAACGGCCGCCGGTGCTTCTCAAGGTCGCGCTGCCGGCTCGCGGCTTAGGAAACCGGCGTCAGTTTCTCTACTTTTTCGTCGAGAGGAAGGCGCTTGGTGATCACCTCGTCGATCAGGCCGAACACCCTCGCATCCTCCGCCGACATGAAATAATCGCGATCGAGCGTCCGCTCGATGGTCTCGTAATCCTGCCCGGTGCAGCGGACGTAGATGTCGTTCAGGCGCCGCTTCATCTTGATGATGTCCTCGGCGTGGCGCTCGATATCGCTCGCCTGGCCTTGGAAGCCGCCAGAGGGCTGGTGCAGCATGATGCGCGCGTTAGGCAGCGCGTAGCGCATGCCCTTCTCGCCGGCGCACAGCAGAAGCGAACCCATCGATGCCGCCTGGCCGATGCATAGCGTGGCCACCGGTGGCCTAATGAACTGCATGGTGTCGTAGATCGCCATGCCGGAGGTGACGATACCTCCTGGCGAGTTGATATACATGGAGATCTCTTTCTTCGGGTTCTCGGCCTCGAGGAAGAGGAGTTGCGCCGTGATCAGAGAGGCGACGTAGTCCTCGATCGGCCCGGTGACGAAGATGATGCGCTCCTTGAGCAGGCGCGAATAGATGTCGTAGGCGCGCTCGCCGCGGTTGGTCTGCTCGACCACCATAGGAACGAGCGTGTTCATGTAGATTTCAGCGGGATTTTTCATGTTATTGGGGTCCACAAGTGGCTCGGAGGCCAAACACGATTCTCTAAGGCGCTAGCCTCCTACATATGCGGTCGATGGCGCAAGCGGAAGAGGGAGGGGCTCCTCGCTAGCGCGTTTCTATGTGTGCTTATGCCGATGGCCGTGATCATGCCCATGGTCGTGATCATGGTGATGGTCGCCATGGTCATGATCGTGGTCATGGTGATCATGATCCTCGTCGGGATCGGCGTAGAGGTCCTCGGCGCTCACGGGCTTCTCAGTGATCTTGGCGAGTTCGAGGATGTAGTCGATCACCTTGTCCTCGAAGATGGGCGCGCGAAGCTCTGCCAGAAGCTCGGGGTTGTTGCGGTAATAGTCGTAGACCTTGCGCTCCTGACCGGGAAACTGTCTGACGCGCTCGAGTAGAGCGCGGCTGACCTCGTCGTCGCTGACGGAGATCTGATTGCGCGTGCCGACCTCCGAGAGAATGAGCCCGAGCCTTACGCGGCGCTCGGCGATGTCGCGATAGTCCTGTTGCGCCTTCTCCTCGGTGGTGCCTTCATCGGCGAAGCTCCGCTTGGTGCGCTCGAGATCGCTCGTTACCTGGTGCCAGATCGCCTGGAACTCGTTGTCGACCAGGGTCGGCGGCAGCTCGAAGGCGTGGCCTTCGTTCAGCGCATCGAGCAGAGCCCGCTTCAACTTCAGCCGTGAGGCTCCGGCGCGGTCCTGCTCAAGCCGCTTCTTGACCGTATCCCGCAATGCCTCGACGCTCTCGACTCCGAGCCCCTTGGCGAACTCCTCATCGAGCGGCGGGGTCTCAGGAGAGGCCACCTCCTTGACCTTGACTTCGAAACGCGCGGTCTTGCCCGCGAGTCCCGCTTCCTGATAGTTGGCGGGGAAGGTCGCCTCGACCTCGCGCTCCTCACCCGCTTTGGCTCCCATGAGCCCCTCCTCGAAGCCAGGGATGAAATTGCCGCTGCCGAGCAGGATGGGGGCGTCTTCGGTCGATCCGCCAGGGAAGGCCTCGCCGTCGATCTTGCCCACGAAGTCGATGATCAGACGGTCGCCCTTCTCGGCCGTGCCGTCCTTCGGTTTATAACGAAGATTGGCGGCGCGAATCCGGTCGAGCGCCTTGTCGATATCCTCGTCGGTTAGCGCCGCGATCGGCTTCTCCAGGGCGATCTTGCCGAAATCCATTGTATCAATCTTCGGCATGACCTCGAAGGACAGCGTGTAGGCGAGGTCGCTCGCGCCAGAGAAGATCTTGTCGATCTCGGCCTCGTCTTCGGGCAGCGCCACGGTCGGCTGAAACGCAGGGCGCTCGTCGCGCTGGGAAATGGCCTCACGGCTCGTCTCGGCGACCGCCTGCTGCACCACCTCGGCCATCACCGAGCGGCCATAGACCTTGCGCAGGTGCTCCTTCGGCACGCGGCCGGGGCGAAACCCCTTGAGCCGCGCACGCTCCTTGAGCTCGTCGAGGCGTGCCGACAGCCGGCGCTCGAGCTCTTCGGCGCCGATGACCACTTTCAACTTGCGGCGCAACCCTTCCGCATTCGCTTCCGTGACGTTCATACTGCTTCAGTCCACCATGTGTTCGGCGCCGCTCTCCGCGCCTAGAGTTTGCTTCAAGCCATCCCAACGAAGCTGATCCAACCGAGATGGGTTGGTGCGGGCGGAGGGAGTTGAACCCCCACGGCCGAAGCCACCAGAACCTAAATCTGGCGTGTCTACCAGTTTCACCACGCCCGCTTGAGGATCGCGCGCCTGACGCGCCGGCTTTCGACCCCGCGGTCTATATCACAGCGGATTCGTCGGCTGCTAGCCCAAGCGGCGCCTTGCCAAGCTCGGGCGTTCGCTTCCTCTACTGCCTCGGGTGCCTCTCGTCTATCATACGCGGCCACCGATTCTGGCAAGCGCCAAGGACTGATCCTGTCCCCGAAGAGCCTTGCGATGCCCGCCCCGCCCTCACTCCTGCGCGCGTTTACCTTGCTGGCCGTCTTAGCCCCTTCCCTTGGCGCTTCGGCTACCGAGGAGGACCTCTCGCAGGTCGGCATCGTCAAGAAGGTCGAGAACGAGGCCGCGATCGTCGTCGCCTCGGCGGCAAGGCCGGCCGTGGTCGGCATGGCGGTACATCTGAAGGATGAGCTTCGCACGGGTGCCCAGGGGCGCATGCTGGTTGTCTTCCGCGACGACACCGAGCTCACGCTTGGAGAAAAGGCAAGCGTGGTGATCGACCGCTATGTCTACGATCCCGACAAGGGGATCGGTGAGACATTTCTGCAGACGACCCGGGGCGCCTTCCGCTTCGCAACGGGCCGCATGGAGGAGCTAAAGGAGAAGACCATCGTAATCTCCACCAGCTTCGCCGATATCGCGGTGCGGGGTACTGAGTTCTGGGGCGGCCCGATCGATGCGAAATATGGGGTGCTCCTGCTCGAAGGAGAGATCATTGTCGCGAACCAAGCAGGACGCGTGACTCTGGCAAAGACGGTCGAGGGAACCAACATCGCAACGCCACTCGATCCACCGAGCGAGCCAACGATTTGGCCGGAGTCTAAGGTCTCGCGCGCGATCGAGACGGTGACGTTGCATTAGCGCGCGGCTGCAGAAGAAAAACGAGGAGGATGTTCCAGATGAAGCGAGCCGGTATCGTCTTGGCGCTTCTGATCATCGCCATCGGCGCCTGGGCCGACTGGACCTACCATGCGATCCGCACCGAGATCTCTGAGATCGGCGCGGGGCTGCCCTCCGAAGAGCAGCTAAACGCGATGTCGCCGGACGAACTCGCCGGCATCAAGTCTAACCTCACCACGAGTTGCGGCAGGGTTGAAGAGCTCAAGTCGAGCCTGATCGCACGGTTCTTCCGGGGGGATCAGCTCAAGACTCTGAACGACCACTGCGACCTGATCAAAGCTAGGCTCGCCTCGGTCGAAGGACCCTGATCAGCAGCCGGTCCGCTGATCTGCACGAAAGCAAGGCAATCGCGGCCCGTGCCGGCCGCATTGGGGCAAAAAATGCATCAAATTCGCCCGAGGACGGCGATTCCCTTGGCTTGCGACCTTGGCGAGGGCTCATTAGGTTGCCCTCTCGAATCGAACTAAGGTCAAATCCCCTAGTGTCCTACCGCAGCGGTATCATCGAGGCGATCGGCAATACCCCGCTGATCAAGCTCAAGCGCGCGTCCGAGGAGACCGGCTGCCTGATCCTCGGCAAGGCCGAGTTCATGAATCCGGGCCAGTCGGTGAAGGACCGCGCAGCGCTCTTCATCATCCGTGATGCGCTCAACACGGGAAAGCTTCAGCCGGGTGGCACGGTGGTCGAGGGCACCGCCGGCAACACCGGCATCGGGCTCGCTCTCGTCGGCAATGCGCTCGGGCTTAAGACGGTCATCGTCATCCCCGAGACGCAGTCCGACGAGAAGAAGCAAATGCTGAAGCTGGCCGGCGCCGAGCTGATCGAGGTGCCTGCCGTCCCCTACAAAGACCCCAACAATTACGTGAAATATTCCGGGCGCCTCGCCGACGAGCTCAACCGCTCTGAACCGAATGGTGCCATCTGGGCGAACCAATTCGACAATGTCGCCAACCGCCAGGGCCATATCGAGACCACCGCCCAGGAGATCTGGAAGGAGCTCGACGGCGAGGTCGACGGCTTCATCTGCGCGGTAGGGACCGGCGGCACGCTTGCCGGCGTGTCGATGGGACTGAAAGAGCACAACCCTGACATCGTCATTGGTCTTGCCGATCCCATGGGCGCCGCCCTCTACAATTACTACAAGCATGGTGTGCTCAAGGCCGAAGGAAGCTCGATCACCGAAGGGATCGGCCAAGGCCGCATCACTGCTAATCTCGAGGGTGCCAAGATCGACGAGGCCTATCAAATCCCCGATGCCGAGGCGCTCCCCATCATCTTCAATTTGTTGAGCGAGGAAGGTCTCTGCCTGGGCGGATCGAGCGGCATCAATGTCGCGGGCGCCATCAGGCTCGCCAAAGCGATGGGCCCGGGCCACACCATCGTCACGGTACTTTGCGATTACGGCACGCGCTATCAAACCAGGCTGTTCAACCCTACATTCCTGCGCGAGAAGGGGCTTCCCGTCCCACACTGGCTCGACCAAGGCGAGGCGGCCGTCCCCAAAGTATTCGTTTGAGAGAGGTGGATTTGTCGAAGACCCAGACATCGCTGATTGAGACCAAAGAGCTCGCCCGCGAGCTTAACGCGCCCGATTTCGTCATTCTCGATGCCTCCTGGCACATGCCGAGCGAAGGCCGGGATGCTCATGTCGAATATCTCGCCGAGCATATTCCCGGCGCGCTGTTCTTCGACATCGACGAGATCGCCGACACCAGGAGCCCTCTGCCCCATATGCTACCGCCGCCCGAGAAATTCTCCTCGCGCATGCGCAGCATGGGCATCGGCGATGGCTCGCGCATCGTGGTTTACGATTCTACCGGGCTGTTCAGCGCGGCACGCGTATGGTGGACGTTCCGCGTAATGGGCGCGCAGGATGTGAGCGTGCTGAATGGCGGCTTGCCGAAATGGAAGCGCGAGGGTCGTCCGCTCGAAAGCGGAGAGCCCGCCGTTCGCACCCCGCGCCACTTCACGGCGCGGCGTAACGCCGATCTCATACGCGACCTCTCCGACATGAAGGCATTGATCAAGGACCGTTCGGCCGAGATCGTCGATGCGCGCTCCGCGGAGCGCTTTGCGGGCAAGACGCCCGAGCCTCGGCCCGGACTTCGCTCCGGCCATATTCCAGGCGCGCACAATGTTCCTTATTCCAGACTGATCACCAAAGACGGAACGCTGAAACGCGCGCCAGACGTCGAACGGTTGTTCGAGGAGGCGGGCGTTGATCTCAGCAAGCCGGTCGTGACGAGCTGCGGCTCCGGCATCACCGCAAGCGTGCTCGCGCTCGCCCTTTCGGAACTCGGGCACCGGCGCACCTCAGTCTATGATGGCTCCTGGTCGGAATGGGGAGCCGACCAAAGCCTTCCTATCGAGACGGGCTAGGAACCGCGCGAACGCGGTTCCCTCGCCCCGTTCAGGCCGATGAGCAAACGAACCGGGAAGCAGAAAGCTGAGACTCGGCTTGCTCACGCAGGTCGCGCGCCCGCGCGCTATCACGGCTTCGTCAATACACCGATCTATCGCGGCTCGACGGTTCTCTTTCCCACCCTCGCGAGCCTCGAGGCGAATGCGCAGGACTTCACGTATGGCAGGCTCGGCACGCCGACGGTGAAGGCGCTCGAGGAGGCGATCGCCGAGCTTGAGGGCGGCACGCGGACCCTGCTTACGCCTTCGGGCCTTTCGGCCATTGCCGCTTCTCTGCTCGCTTTCGTCTCGGCCGGCGACGAGATTCTCGTCTCCGACAGTGTCTACCGCCCGACGCGCCGCTTCTGCGATCACGTGCTGAAGCGGCTCGGTGTGCGCACCATCTATTACGACCCCCTGATCGGATCCGGGATCAAAAAGCTTCTCTCGGCGAAGACGAAGCTCGTCTTCGCCGAGTCGCCCGGCTCGCAGACCTTCGAGGTACAGGACATCCCGGCAATCGTGAAAGCCGCGCACGACGCCGGCGCCGTGGTCATTCTCGACAATACCTGGGCCACGCCGCTCTACTTCAAGCCGTTTGCTCATGGCGTGGATGTCTCGATCCAGGCCGCCACCAAATACATCGTCGGCCATGCCGATGCGATGCTCGGCGCCATCACCGCGAGCGAGAAGGTCGCCCGCGCCGTTGAGAAGTCACATGAGGATCTCGGCCTTTGCCCCGGACCTGAGGACGCTTATCTCGGCCTGCGTGGTTTACGGACCTTGAGCGTTAGGCTCGCGCGCCACCAGCAATCGGCGCTCGAGCTCGCGCGCTGGCTCAAATCGCGTCCGGAGGTCGCCCGCGTATTGCATCCGGCCCTCCCCTCAGATCCCGGTCATGCTCTGTGGAAACGCGACTTCACCGGCGCCTCCGGCCTGTTCGCCATTATCTTGAAGCCGGCATCTCATGCGGCGCTTGCCGCCATGCTCGATGGGCTCAGCCTGTTCGGCATGGGCTACTCGTGGGGTGGCTTCGAAAGCCTGATCTTGCCATTCGATCCGCGCGACTACCGCACGGCCACGACGTGGGAAGCCGAGGGCCCAGCACTTCGCCTGCATGTGGGCCTCGAGGACGTCGACGATCTTAAGGCTGATCTCGAGGCAGGCTTCGCGCGGCTCGCCGCTCACCGCTAGCGGCTGCACAGGGAGACGGCAGTCATGGATCTGAAGCTTCGCGGGAAGCGGGCTCTCATCACGGGATCGACCGCTGGCATCGGCTTTGCCATCGCGCGAGGACTCGCACGCGAGCGCGCCGAGGTCATCGTCAACGGGCGCACGGAGGAGAAAGTCGCCGAGGCGGTCAGGCGCATCACCTCGGAGATGGGCTCGAATGCGACCGGCATTGCCGCCGATCTCTCGGGCGCGGAAGGAGTCAATCGCCTGCTTGAGCGCGCCGGACGCATCGACATCCTCATCAACAATGTCGGCATCTTCGAGCCTGTACCCTTTGTCGAAATCTCGGACCAGGACTGGTTCCGCTTCTTCGAGCTCAACGTGATGAGCGGAGTGAGGCTCGCGCGCGCGCTTCTTCCCGGGATGCTCCGGCGGGATTGGGGCCGCATCATTTTCATCTCGAGCGAATCCGGGGTGCAGATTCCCGCCGAGATGGTGCATTACGGTGTGACCAAGACCGCGCAGCTTGCGCTCTCGCGCGGCATTGCCGAAAGCGTCGCCGGCTCGGGCGTGACGGTGAACGCG
>DATJZL010000147.1:0-3584 GCA_035499115.1 Methyloceanibacter sp.
CGAAGCCGTTCTCATGGATCGCACTCGACACCCCCTGGCGGACTCGCGATCCTGCCATATCGCGTTAGGGCTCCGGCCCGAGTCGCGGTATAAGGGGGCCCAAAGAAAAGGCTCCCCTTACGGACGCGCCTCGTCCTCAAGGGGCGGGGGCGGACCAGGGCAAATGCAGCAGAAGACCGAACCGAAACGGGTGCGCTCGCTAAGCTTCGGCATCGAGCGGCTCGGTCTGATCGCACTTCGCTATCCCCTGATTGCCGCGGGGCTCATCATCGCCGTCACGATCGCTGCGGGATTCGGCTATTCGCGGCTCAGGGTCGATGACTCGCTGTCCGAGCTGTTCCGCACCGACACGCCGGAGTTCCACGACTACGAGACCATCTCCCAGCGCTTCCCGTCGAGCGAATACGACGTGCTGATCGTGGTGAGCGGCGACAATCTGCTCGAGCGGAAATCGATCGACGCTCTGCGCAACCTCATCATCAATTTGCAGTTCGTCGACGGCATGGCGGGCGAGGTCTCGCTGTTCTCCGCGCGCGAGGCGCCGGAGCCCGGCAAGATCCCCGGTCCGGTCTTTCCCGCCGAGCTGCCCAAAGGCGACGCCTACAAGCAGCTCATCGACAAGGTCCGCAACAACGAGATCATCAAGGGCAAGCTCCTCTCGGACGACGGCACTCTCACGCTGGTTCTTCTCGCTCTCGACCGCAAAGTGGTCGAGGAGCAGGGCCTGAACTCGGTGGTGCAGCAGATTCACGACACCGCCGCCGAGCAGCTCAAGAATACCGGGCTCAACATGCAGCTGTCGGGCGCTCCGGTGATGCAGCTCGAAATCAGGAACGCCGTCGAGCGCGACCGCTTCAAGTACAATGTGCTCGGCTTCCTGTTCGGCGCGATCATCGCCTACGCCTTCTTCCGGCGATTATCGCTAATGGTCATTGCCGCCCTGCCTCCCGTCATCGCCATCATCTGGTCGCTCGGACTGTTCGGCTGGCTCGGCTTTAAGCTCAATCTATTCCTGAACGTCATGATTCCGCTGATCATGGTGCTCGGCTTCTCCGATTCGATGCAGCTCACCGTCGCCATGCGCAACCGGCTGGTCGACGGCGACCGCCGCATCAAATCGGCGCGCTATGCCGTGCTCGTGGTGGGACCGGCCTGCGTGCTCGCCACCGCCACGGCGGCGGCTTCCTTCATCGCGCTGCTATTCTCGGACTCGGCGCTGATCCGCACCTTCGGCATCGCCGGCGCGCTGTCGACCGCGATTGCCTTCGTCGTCGGCATCACCCTTGTGCCGCTGCTCACTCGAACGCTGATCCCCCGCAACGCGAGAGCCTATGCGGCCAAGCTCAAGAGCCACGACAAGGCGATGAACGCGCTCAAACGCTTCTGCGGCTCGATCGCCGAGTGGGGCGTGCGCTACCCGCATTTCGTGGTGGCTTTGGGATTGCTCGTGGTCGTTGGTTTCGGCGCCATCTATGTGACGCTGCCGCCCCGCTACCGCCTCGCCGATCAAGTGCCCGACCGCGAGCAGGCTGTGGCCGCCAGCGAGCAGCTCGATGCGAAGCTCACGGGCGCGAACCCGCTTCACGTCATGATCGACTATCCCAAGGGCAAGACGCTGTACGATCCCGACGTGCTCAAGGTGATCGGCGACGTGCACTCGATCGTCGAGTCGCAATCGGGCGTCGGCAATGTCTGGTCGATCGAGACGCTGCGCCGCTGGCTCGCCAAGACGCAAGAGGACACGCCGGACAAGCTCAAGGAATATGTCTCGATCCTGCCCGACTATCTGACCAAGCGCTTCATCGACGAGCCCGACAATTCGGTCGTCGTCACCGGCCGCATCCCGGATATCGACGTCAGCGATCTCCTGCCGGTGATCGAGAAGCTCGACGGCAAGCTGAACGTCGTGCGCGACGCCCATCCCGACTATCGCATCGTCGTCACCGGGCTGTCGGCCATCGCCGCGCGCAACAGCGCCACCATGATCGGCAAGCTGAACGCCGGGCTCACCACCGAGATCGTGTTCATTTGCATTTTCTTGGGGCTAGCCTTCCGCTCGGTGATGGTCGCCATCGTCACCGTGCTGCCGACCCTCTTTCCCGTATTCACCGCCGGCGCCGTGCTCGCGGCCTCAGGCGAGGGGCTGCAATTTGCCAGCATCGTCGCGTTGATCGTATCGTTCGGCCTCTCGCTCAACGCCGCGGTGCATTATCTCAACCGCTTGCGGCTCGAGGACCGTCCCGGAGAAGATCCGGCCATCGGCGTCGAGCGGGCTACCGTTCTGATCGGCCCCGCGCTCGTGCTCACCTCGCTGATCCTCGCTTTCGGTCTCGGCGTCACCGTGCTGTCGGACCTGCCCTCGCTCCGCCTGTTCGGCAAGCTCTCGGCGATGACGCTGGTGGCGGCGCTGATCGGCGATCTCGTGCTGTTGCCCGCGAGCGTGCTGCTCTATCGCCGCTTCGTGCGGCGCCTCAGGCCGGCGCCCCACGCCAAGCCTCCGCATACTCACGCGCATGGCTGAAATCAGCCCTTAACGAGCGGCGCGAACTCCTCGACCACACGCTCGTAGACTGCCCGCTTGAACGGCACGATCAGGGAGGGCAGCTGTTCCATCCTCACCCACTGCCAGGCGTCGAATTCGGGCTCATGTCCCTCGCGCGCCGCGAGATTGATCTCGCTGTCAGGGCCCTCGAAGCGCGCCGCGAACCACATCTGCTTCTGACCGCGATAGCGGCCCTCCCAGGCGACGCCGATCAGCTCCTGCGGCAGATCGTAGAGGAGCCAATCCTTCGCGCGGGCGACGATGGTGGCGCTGCGCACGCCGGTCTCCTCGAACAGCTCGCGGGGGGCGGCGTCCTCCGGCGTCTCGCCTTCATCCACCCCTCCTTGCGGCATCTGCCACCATTGGCCGACGCCCTCAGGGTCGCCCTCGCGATCGGCACGCCGTCCGACGAAAGCGCGCCCCTCGCGGTCGAGCAGCATGATGCCGACGCATGGCCGGTAGGGCAGCGCCTCTTTGTCTGTCACGGTAAATCAGCTTTGGCTTTGCGAGCGCACCGCGGCGCTGACCGGCACCAGCACGAAGCCCTTGCTCTGCAGCTTGCTCGCCCATTCGGTGAGTTGCTTGAGGGTGGCCGGCTTCGCCTTGACGACGCCGATGGCGGCGCCATGTTCCTTGGCGGTCGCCTCGAGCTTCGCCAGTTGTTTAGCGATATCGGCCGGCGACGCCTCGTTGATCTGGACGGTGGCGACCGAATAGTCGAGGCCGATGGTGCTCGCGATCTGGCCTGCGGTCGAGCCCTGCACGCTGCCGTCGTCGACATAGAGGAGGCCGCGACTCTTCACCTCCTCGAGGACCGGGGTCAGCGCACTCTGCGTCGCCTCGAATTTGGCGCCCATGAGGTTGGTGACCCCGACATAGCCCGTGTACCGCGACATCAGCCATTCCAGCCGCTTCATGTTCTCGTCGGGCGGGAGCGTGGTCAGCAGCGTATGTGGGCCCGGATTCTCGGTCGGATAGTTGTTCGGCTCGAGCGGAATCTGCAGCAGCACCTCATGGCCGTCGGCACGGGCGACCGTCACCC
>DATJZL010000148.1:0-2637 GCA_035499115.1 Methyloceanibacter sp.
ACCTCGGCGTTTGTGCGGATGTCGAGGCCCTTCGCTTGGCCGGAAGCCGCGATCGCCTGACTGATCGCGCCCATCCCGCCGCGCACGAAGCCCCAACCGCCGGCGCCGGCATGCTCCCCCATGACATGGTGCATGATGACGTAGGCGGAACCCGGGCTCTTCGGTCCGGCGAATGTGCCGATGCCGCAATAATAAGCGAGCACAGCCTTCACGTAGGTGCTCTCGAACCATTCGGAGAGATAATCGTCGGCGCTCATCGTCATGAGGTCGATGAGACGAAAGAGCTTGCCGCCGATCTTGCGATATTTCCAAAGGAAGGCCGCGGTCTGCTTGAACGCCTTCCAATCGCGGCAGCTTGGATCGGGCGGCGTTTCCAAAAGAATCTTGCGGATAATGGTGACGGATTCCATCAAGTAACGGTCGAATTGTGGATAGATATCAGCGTCCTGTTTGGAGAAGCGAGCGAAATGCGATTGCGTCTTCGCCACTGAATCACTGAATACGATGAAATCGCCACCTGGCAGCGGCCCAAACATGTCCGAGGCCGGCAGAACCTTGAAGCCATATTTGGCGAGCTCGAGCTCGGCGATCACTTTCGGGTGGAGAAGGCTCATCAGATAGCTGAACACCGAGAACTTGAAGCCTGGTACTACTTCCTGAGTGACAGCGGCGCCGCCAATGACATCGCGCCTTTCGAGGATGAGCGTCTTCAACCCGGCCCGCGCCAGATAGGCGCCGCAGGTGAGGCCGTTATGTCCCGCCCCGATGACGACAGCGTCGTAGCGCTCGACCATGCTCTGTTCCAAAAGCTTTGACGATCAAGCAGGAGAATACTGCGATCGCGCTTTTTGAGACAAGACATGAAGAAGCGCCGCGGGAAGACCAGCGCATTCATGGCTGTTTGGACGTCAGCCGTCCGGCCTAGGGACGGGGCGTCTGGAGAGGGAACCTTCGCTTCGCCTCGCGCTCTTCAAGGTCCATATGGCCGCGAATATAGTCGTGGCTAGCATCCCGAGGGGGCTCGTAGTCCCAGGCGTTGAGGCTGCCGACAGCGAGCGCGGAGGCGACGAGATGTCTGCGGCGTTGGCTCTCTCGGACGGCGCGGTCCAATCCGGCGAGATCCCAGCGCCGTGCAACCTCGGCGCGGAAGCTGTCGCGCAGATCAGCATGGTCGGGGCTGTCGGCGAGATTGACGCGCTCATGAGGGTCGCCGGCGAGATCGTAAAGCTGATCGGGGTCGGCTGGGCTCGACACGAACTTATGGGACCCTCGCCTGATCATCACGATAGGCGCGATGGCGCCCTCGGCCAGATACTCGCCAAACGCCTCGTCATGGCCGACACGCCCTGCCAGATGCGGGACAAAGCTCCGCCCGTCGATCTCGCTTGCCAATCCGCCGGCCGATCCGTCTCGACCGATCTCCACGAGCGTCGGCAAAATGTCGACGAGCGAAACCGCGCCAGAAACACGGCGGGGCGCAAAGCGGCCCGGCGCATGCGCGATGAGCGGCACAAGACTGCTTCCCTCGAAGAAGCTCATCTTGTACCAGAAGCCGCGCTCGCCCAGCATCTCGCCGTGATCGCTCGTCACGATCACGATGGTGTCCTTGGAAAGGCCGGTGGCCTGGAGTGCTCGGAGCAAACGTCCAACTTGGTCGTCGAAATATGAGACCGCCCCATAATAGGCTTGTCGGGCGCGGCGAACATGGTGCTGCGTCAAGGCTGCCGATCCCATATCGCATATCTGCCACAAGCGTTTCTCGTGCGGCGTCAGCTCTGCTTGCTCCAATGGGGTGCTCGACAACGGAATGTCATCGCTGCGATAGAGCCGCCACCACTGCTCGGGGATAATAAAAGGGTCATGCGGGTGTGCCAGGGATACGACGAGGCAAAGTGGTCTTTCGTCCGCGCCCCTGACATGGTCGTAGATCAGCCGCTCGGCCGCGAAGACAACTTCTTCATCAAAGTCGATCTGGTTGGAGCGGACGCAGATGCCGGCATCGATGACCGAGCCCATGGAATGATACCAGCTGGGCCGTGAATGCGGATTCTCCCAGTCCGGAGTCCATCCGAAATCGGCGGGATAGATATCGGTCGTGAGGCGGTGCTCGAAGCCGTGCAGCTGATCGGCCCCACAGAAATGCATCTTGCCCGCGAGCACTGTGCGATATCCGGCAAGGCGCAAATAATGCGCGAAGGTGGGAATGTCAGATCGGAACTCGGCGGCATTGTCATAGGCGCCAGTCTTCGACGGAAGCTGTCCGGTCATGAAGGCAACGCGTGAAGGGGCGCAGAGCGGGCTATTACAGTAGGCGGCGTCGAACACGACGCCGGCCTCGGCAAGCGCGCTGATATGCGGCGTCTTGGCGGGCCCGCCGTGAATGGGAAGCGCGCCCGGCGTCAACTGGTCCGCCATGACGAGCAGAATGTTTAGACGTCGCCGCATCGGCAAATTCTCCACTTTGCGCGGGTGAGGCGTGGCGGAGCTCTGTGGCGACGGCGGCCCCTGTGCGCCGGCCCTCCGCCGGGCTCACGTGGGGGGCGGAGGACCTAACCGGGGCTGCAATCAAGCCGGGGTCGAGGCTCCTTCACGCTTGGCGAGAATAGTGTCGAGCCAGTCGGGATCCATTTCCGGGAC
>DATJZL010000149.1:0-2426 GCA_035499115.1 Methyloceanibacter sp.
CGACGCCGGTGATGGCGATGACGCCGCGCGCCTTGAGCCAGTAGTTGAAGTTCTGCGCGGCGCGCCAGTTCGACGGCTGGGTGATGGTGGCGCGCAGCACACAGCCGCGCACGCCATTGGTGGCGAGCGTCGCCGCCTCCATGTCCTCGGCATTGGTGCCGACATTGCCGATATGGGGGAAGGTGAAGGTGATGATCTGCCCGGCGTAAGAGGGGTCGGTCAGGATCTCCTGGTAGCCGGTCATCGCCGTGTTGAAGCAGACCTCGCCGACCGCAATGCCGACGGCGCCCGCGCCCTTGCCCTCGATGACGGTGCCGTCGGCGAGAACGAGCAGCGCGGTTGGCGCCTCGTCGGCCCAAGCCTCGGTCACGCGCGCGCCAAGGCTCGCAGCGTCTTCGGCCGAACTTTTCGTGTGATCGTCCATCGCCTCTTATGGGCAGGCCGCTCCACGAGGCCGGCCAAGTGCAAGGTCGGGTGCGGGAACTGTCGCGTCAAGGGTCAAGGCGTGAGGCTCTCACGCCTCGCTCTTGCTTGCGGACTCTTAGGTTACGAGGCTCCCGCGGTCAATCCACAGGCGAAAATATTTTCATGTTAAAACAATAACTTAGCCCGTCAAATTCGCTTGCTTGGAGCGATCCCCTCGATTACTTTGGAAGCTTCTTCCGCAAAAGTCCTCAACGGATTTCTCATGCGCGAGACGATCACCGCCGCCTTGAAGGCTGCCACCAAGGCGCAGGACAAGCGCCGGACCTCGACGCTCCGCCTTGTCTCGGCCGCCATCAAGGATCGCGACATTGCCGCCCGCACGGCGGGCAAGGGCGAGGCGACCGACACCGAGCTGCTCGAGCTGTTCGCCAAGATGATCAAGCAGCGCGAGGAGTCCGAGAAGATCTACGCCGACGCCGGCCGCGCCGAGCTTGCCAAGCAGGAGGGCGAGGAGATCGCCATCATCCGCGAGTTCCTGCCCAAGCAGCTCTCCGACAAGGAGACGCAAGACGCGATCTCGGCCGCGATCGCCAAGACGAGCGCCTCGAGCGTCAAGGACATGGGCAAGGTGATGGCCGAGCTCAAAGCGAGCTATGCCGGGCAGATGGACTTCGCCAAGGCGAGCGCCGCGGTGAAGGCCAAACTCTCCGGCTGAGACCTCACAGTAGCGCCTATCATTGCCCGGCTTGAGTAACCGCTAAGCCCCGTTGCAACTGAGCGCGCGGGCTACTGGATTCTCGCTTGCGCGCGAATGACGAGACTCCACGAAACTCCGTGATCTGATTGGCCGATCACGCGTTCGGTTTTGCCCTGCGGCCATCTGTCTTGCACTGCAACATAGTTTTGTCACTGCACTGCGGCATTCCTTGTGCAATGCAGCAACGGGATATGATTCCCTGCTGGAATTGAAAGGAGGCCACGTCAATGGTCCAATTCTCTCGATCGAATCTCTCGGCTCTCGGCGCGACCTGTGCGCTCGTTGCGCTTCTCGTTGCCACCGTGCCGGCCGGCGCCGAGGACACGACGACCAATCTCGGCCCCGTCGGTCCGCGCGAGCCGATCCTCGTCAAGATGGGCGACAAGCGCATGATCGCTTCTTACGTGCCGAACGGCGGCAACTGCTTCGTCAGCGCCGTGGTGTTCGACGCGGCCCCGTCCGGCGGCGGCCTTGCCTCGACCAAGATCCGCGTGGCCCTGCATCCCGGCGAACTGTTCCGTGTCGACGGAACGGAGGATCGGCAGGTCGTGCTGCTGTGTGGGTTCAAGGGTGACATGCTGACCGTTCTCAATCGAAGTGAGGTGATGACGCACGCCGCCAACGACGTTGGCGAATAGGACGAGCTGCCGCTCCTTGCCGCCAAGGCAAGTCGCTAGAAAGACGCCCTCCCTGGCCACCGGGAGGGCGTTTTGCCTTGGATAAGGGACAGAAGTTCCACATTCGTTCGCAAACGGTGGATAATGGTGATGACCGCGAATCGCCAGCGCGCCGCACCCCACGAGCGTTCACTGTTGCCCGAATGAAGTTCTCCGATTCGTTCTTGGATGAGATCAGGGCCCGCCTGCCGGTGTCGCAGGTGGTGTCGCGCCGCGTGCCGTTGAAGCGCGCCGGTCGCGAGTGGAAGGGACTCTCGCCCTTCAATCGCGAAAAGACGCCGTCCTTCACCGTCAACGACCAGAAGGGCTTCTATCACTGCTTCTCGTCCGGCAAGCATGGCGACATCTTCACCTTCCTCATGGAAACGGAAGGACTGAGCTTTCCCGAGGCGGTGGAGAAGCTCGCCGGCGATGCCGGCTTGCCGATGCCGAAGCCGGATCCGCAATTCGAGCGCGCCAACAAGGAACGGCTCGGTCTTCTCGATGCGCTCGAGGCCTCGGCGCGGCTCTTCGAGGAGGCGCTCGGGTCACGCGAAGGGCGCGACGCGCTCCTTTATGCCGAGCGG
>DATJZL010000150.1:0-6573 GCA_035499115.1 Methyloceanibacter sp.
GCTCGGCAAGTCGCACGCAGCCGTGCTCGCGGCTTGCCAGCGCGCGGTCCGCGCCATCGACGAGGTGCCTGAGGTGATCACGCCCTTTCCCGGCGGCATCGTTCGCTCAGGCTCGAAGGTCGGCTCGAAATACAAGGGCCAGATCGCCTCGACCAACGATGCCTACTGCCCGACGCTGAAAGCTGCCGTGAAAACCGAGCTGCCCTTGGACGTCGAGGCGGTGATGGAGATCGTCATCGACGGGCTTACCAAGGAGTCAGTCGCGGCGGCCATGCGCGCTGGCCTTCATGCCATCGCCGAGGGCGGTGCCGAAGCGGGCATCACCCACATCACGGCGGGCAATTACGGCGGCAATCTCGGGCCGCATCATTTCCATCTCAAGGAGCTCATCTGATGAGCGCGCTCAGTTTCGAGCTCAAGGGCAAGCCAGATCAGCGGCTCGATCTGTCGCCGCTCATCCCCGCGAAGCTCAAAGAGCTGAAGGGGAAGGAGATCGAGGCGCTTGTCATCGGCACCACGCGCGACAAGCTCGCCGTCGGCGATGCCTTCAAGGTGAGCGGCAAGGATGCCGAAGCGATCAGCTTTTCCGCGACTGATGGCCGTTGCGACAAGATCGGCGCGGGGATGAAAGAGGGGGAGATCACAGTCGAGGGCGACGTGGGCGCCTATCTCGGGGCCGGCATGAAGGGCGGCAAGATCAAAGTGAAAGGCGATGCCGGCGCACTCGCCGGCGCGAGCATGGCGGGCGGCGAGATCGCCATCGGCGGCGATGCCGGCGAGCGGGCAGGAGGCATTCTCGTCGGCGAGACGCTCGGCATGCGGGGAGGGCTCTTGACCATCGGCGGCAATGCCGGACCTCTGCTCGGCGAGCGCATGCGACGCGGCATGATCATTGTCAGCGGCGATGCCGGCGACTATCTCGGCGGGCGCATGGTCGCTGGCACCGTCATCGTCAAGCAGCGGGTCGGGCGTTTCGCCGGTTACGGGCTTCGCCGCGGCGGCCTGATCCTCCTCAACGAGCCCAAGGACCTGTTGCCGACCTTCGGCGATTGCGGCGTGATGGAGTTCGACTATCTCCGGCTGCTCGAGCATTGGCTGCGCGAGACGGGGCGGACCATCAGCCTCGGCTGCCGCGCGCGGCGATTGATGGGAGACCAGGCCGCTCTCGGCAAGGGCGAGATGCTGATCATCGCCTGACGCAATGGACTCCATGCTTGTCATTCCCGCGAAAGCGGGAATCCAAAAACCACCGCGCCCGATCGGTTGCGCTAGGCCATGGTTACTGGATTGCCCGGTCAAGCCGGGCAATGGAAACCTCGATGTTGACGCCAGGAACGCCCATATGGGCTATGCTGCGATGCCGAGCGGATGTCGTTTGATTGGCTCTTGAGATGACCGCTTCGCCCTATGTGCTCCTCGACGACAGCCTGACCCCAGGCGGCAGGAGCCTGCTCTATGCCGAGCCTGAGGCCGTAATCTCTGCCTCTTCGCCCGAGGAGGTCGATGCGGCGCTCGACGAAGTGTCCGCGGGTCTGGCGCGCGGGCTGCACGCGGCGGGCTTCTTCTCCTACGAGCTTGGCTATTGCCTCGAGCCGAAACTGAGAAACCTGCTTCCCGCCGAGCGGCGCGTGTCGCTGTTCTGGATCGGACTGTTCCGCCCGCCCGCGCCGCTCGATGACGCGTCGACGCGTGCCTGGCTCGATGCCAATGGCGGCACGGAGCGCGCCAAGATCTCTGACCTCACGCTCACCTGGACGCGCGAGGAGTACACGTCGGCCTTCGGCAAGGTCGAGGACTATATCGCCGCCGGCGACGTCTATCAGATCAACCTCACGCTGAAATATCGCTTTGCCTTCGAGGGCAATCCGGTGGCGCTCTACGCCGCGCTCAGGCGCAAGCAGCGCGTGGCGTATGGCGCTCTGATCGGTGCGCCTGATTTCAGCGTCCTGTCGTTGTCGCCGGAGCTGTTCTTCCGCCGTGAGGCCAAGCACATGTCGACGCGCCCGATGAAGGGCACGGCGCCGCGGGGGCGCACCCCGCGCGAGGATGCGCGGCTCAAGACCTGGCTTGCCATGGACGAGAAGCAACGAGCCGAGAATTTGATGATCGTCGATCTGTTGCGCAACGATCTCGGTCGCGTCGCCAAGATCGGCTCGGTCGAGGTCACCGACCTCTTCACGGTGGAGACCTACCGCTCGGTGCATCAGATGACCTCGGGCATCTCTGCCGAGCTCAGATCGGACATGGGGCTCAAGGACATGCTCCGCGCGCTGTTCCCCTGCGGCTCGGTGACCGGCGCGCCCAAAGTCCGCGCCATGGAGATCATCAGGGAGCTCGAGGCGGATCCGCGCGGCGTCTATACCGGCGCCATCGGCCATATCGCGCCATCGGGCGATGCGCAGTTCAATGTCGCCATCCGCACCGTCGTGCTCGCCGCCGATAGCGGCGAGATGGGCATCGGCAGCGGCATTGTCGCCGACTCGAAGGCTGATTCAGAATTCGAGGAATGCCTCCTCAAGGCGCAGTTTCTGACCCGGCCCGACGCGCCTTTCGCCCTGATCGAGACCATCCGCTATCAGCGGAGCACGGGCTTCCATCTGCTCGAGCGGCATCTCGCCCGGCTGCAATCCTCGGCGGCATATTTCGGCTATCCTTTCTCGCGCGAGAAGACGCTTGCCGCGCTCGATGAGGAGGCCGCGCGCGTCGAGGCTCCGGTCGCCATGCTGCGGCTTTTGCTCGCTGAGGACGGCACCATCACCGTCACCTCGACGCCGATCGAGCTGCCGACCAAGAGCACAGTCTGGCGCTTCGTGATCTCCGATCAGCGTCTCGATGAGAAGGATCCCTTCTTCTACCACAAGACCACGCGGCGGCAGTTCTACGACCGCGAGATGGAGCGTCAGAAGGCCCTGACCGGATGCGATGAGGTCGTGTTCCTCAACAAGAAGGGCGAGCTCACGGAAGGAACGCGCACCAATCTCTTCATCGAGATCGACGGGCGGCTGTTCACGCCGGCTCTCACCTGCGGGCTTCTTCCCGGCACGCTCCGCGAAGAGCTGCTCGATCTGCCCCGTGCCGCCGCTAGTGAAGCAGTGTTGACCCCGCAGGACCTGCTCACTGCCGACCGCATCTATCTCGGCAATTCGGTGCGCGGCCTTGTCCGCGCGGAGCTATTCGATCCTGCCCGGCGCGAGGACAGCGAGCATGCGCTCGACCAGGCCGCAGCCGGCCATTAAAGCAAATGGCCGGGACGAGCCCGGCCATCACGCGCTATCGATCTCGAACGTCTAGCTCTCGCGGCGATCTTCACTCTGCGCGGTCGAAGGTCCGTTCGGCGTCGACTGCTCGGTGTTGAGCCTGCCGGCGGCCTTGCCGAGCGAGGCTCTGATCTCGGACCAGGCGCGCAACATGCCTTCGCCGACGTCCTTGGCGCCCTGGCGCAGCGGCTCTGACCGCTCCCACACCTGCTTGGCGGCTTCGCTCGAGCGCGCGCGCATATCGCTAAATGTGCGCTCGGCCTGGCTCGTGGCCGTCTGGCGCACGTCCTCGAGCTGCTGCTCGGTTGTCTTTCGATATACGTCGGCGCGGTCCTTCACCTCCTGGAAGCGCGCTTGCAGGCTCGCGAGGAAATGCTCGCCAAGCTGCGCCGTGTGCGTGCTGAGCTCGGCGAGCTGTCGGCCGAGCATGTCTAGGTCACGCTGAAGCTCGGACCATTCCTTGTCGGCTTGGCTCTGGGGGGTGGTGGGTCGATGGTCGAAGGGGGATGGGGTGTTGTCTTGCATGGCTCGCCTCACTGACGGGATCAAACGGGAATCTCTGAACTCTCATTCAACAAGGTTTGGCTGCGCAACCAAGCGTTGAAGCGGTCGAGCATATCTTGGGCCGCGCGCTCTGTCTCAGCCCATGGCACGCCCGCGGACCTGCTCCATGCGCCGAGCCTCTTCGCCGCGTCGCTCGCGAGTGTCTCCGCCGTCGCTTTCTGGTCGCTCAACACGGCGCCCAGTTCCGCGAGATGAGAGTGAAGCGTCGCCTTGGCAGCGTCGACGACATCTTTGTTGTCGCGCGCCAGTCTCGCCGCTTCGGAAGCGGCGTCGTAAGTCTCTGATTTCAGATAAGCGACGAAATCGTCGATGGCGATTTGTAAGGAATTCTCTTGCGATTCAACGGCCTCAGCGGCGAGCGCCGGGCGGCTGAACGCAAGCGCGCCAAGGATGGCGCCCGTGGCCAACGCGAACGTCAAAGACGGCAGGAGCCCTCGCACCGAGTTACCCCATCGCAAGCTGTGCTCAATCCTAGATTTGGTCTCAAACGATCAAGATCAAGGGGTCGCCGGCCAACAATCCGGAGGCACAGCCCCTTCAGGGGCCGATGCTGTTTTCGTCAACTCCAGGGCAGCGAGATCCAGCCAAGCCCGAGCGCGAGACCGGCGATCACCGCAAGAGTGAGGGAAGCGATCAGAACGTAGAACATGGCGCGCGGGCCGGTTCCTTGGCGGGCTTCGGTGGTCGTCAATTTAGCGGGCATCCGAGCGCTCCTTTCTTCCCTCTCTCGAAGAACGCGCAAATGCGAAGTGCCGTTCCCCGCGCCAGCGGTGAGCGCCTCGGATGAAAACAACAGCAGAGGACAACGTGCGGGAGCATTCTAGCAGCAGCCCTTGCTTCCGGGCTGGTGTGCGAGCGACTCGATGGCGAGCTGCACGGCGCGCAGCAGTTCAGCCGGACTGCGCTGACCTTCTGGCGGCATGCCTTCCTCGGTCGCGCGCATCAGTGCCTCGGCGTCCTCCTGCCAGCGGAGCAGGATCGCCTTCTTGTCCTCTGGCGACAGGCCAGGAGCATGCAGCACGTCGTGTGGCGCATGGAACACGGCGGCAGGATCGAGCAAAGCCTTGTCGAGATCCATCGCGGGTGCGGTTGTCATGGCGGGCTCCTAAGGGGTCTGCCGTTGACGGCTCAACGGCTCCTGACGTTCCCCGATCATAGACGGCCTCGGCAAACGATCAGTAAAACGTGGACCGGGGGGAATTCAGGCCGTCTTGGTCAAACCGAGATCGTCGTCGTCTTGGCTCGTTTGGTGCTCGGCCAGCCCGAGCATGTCGGCAATCCGGTTTCGCGCCCGATTGACGCGGCTCTTGATCGTGCCTACGGCGCAATTGCAGATCTCGGCGGCCTCCTCATAAGAGAAGCCAGCCGCGCCCACGAGGACGAGAGCCTCGCGCTGGTCGTCGGGGAGGCGCACCAGGACAGCGCGGAAGTCTTGCAGGTCCATGTGTCCATGCTGCTCGGGATGGGTGGCAAGCCGTGCGGCGTAGGTCCCGTCGGCGTCCTCGACCTCGCGCTTCCGCTTGCGCCGCTCGGAGAAATAAGTGTTGCGCAGGATGGTGAACAGCCACGCCTTCAGGTTGGTGCCTTCCTTGAAGGAGTCGAGATGGTTCCACGCCTTGAACAGCGTCTCTTGCACGAGATCGTCGGCGCGCTCTTTGTCGCCGCAAAGCGACACGGCAAACGCGCGCAGATTGCCCATCTCGGCAACAAGGGCGTCTTTCAGGCTCGCAGACACTTGGTGCTGCACCCTATTTCTCTCCGCTTCGCTCGAGATCCTTGAGGAGGCGCAGCAGGTGTTCGGGTACGGGTTCGCGCGCGACCTCGTCGAACACCGCGCGAACGTGACGGCCGATATGGGCCTGGAGATTGGGAGACAGGCCTGTCTCCTGATCTGTCACGAGCGCGGCTTCGTCCGAGGAAGCGTTGTGGTCGGCGGGGGCGCCGGTCTCGACGGATTGGTCCATCTTCTTGCTTGCGCCTGGCATGGTGCGCCGGCGTTCCTTACTGTTCCTGCCTCTGTTCACGACCGTCCCCTATCCGCCCTCGTCGGCAAGCCGAAGATAGCGGATTTCCTACGGTACAAGAGTGTCAAAAACGCTTAGCAGTCCCAATTGGTTCCACGCACAAGGAACCCTAGGAGGCGGAAATGCGTTGTTCCGCGCTGTGATATGGTTTTTGAGGTTGCCACCTTCCGCCCGGTTTGTGAGAAATGACCTCCGGGCTCACCAAGCGAAAGCACAAGCCTGATGCCGATATCCAAGGCGATCGCGCCTCACATCCCGTACCTCCGCCGGTTCGCCCGCGCCCTTGCCGGCACACAGCCGGCGGGTGATGCCTATGTAGCGGCGACGCTCGAGGTGTTGATCGAGGATCCCTCGCTATTCGACATGAGCCTCGATCCAAGGGTCGCGCTGTACCGGACCTTTCTCGGCCTGTGGAATTCGCTCGATGTCAATCTCAAGCCCGATGGCGGAACTGGCCCAGCCACGGCCATCGACCGCAAGCTCGAGCAGATAACGCCGCTCCCGCGCCAGGCCTTCGTCCTGACATCGGTGGAGGGGTTCACCTCCCAGGAGGCCGCCTTGATCCTCAATCTCCCGCCGGAGAAGATCGAATCTCTGGTCGAGGCCGCGGGTCGAGAGATCGCCGCGCAGGTGGCGACCGACGTGCTCATCATCGAGGATGAGCCGATGATCGCCATGGATCTCGAGAGCATCGTCGAGGGCCTGGGCCACCGCGTGACCGGTGTCGC
>DATJZL010000151.1:0-4102 GCA_035499115.1 Methyloceanibacter sp.
GCTTCGACATCGGCTTGGTCATCGCCGCCGGCATGACCATCGGCACGCTATTCACCCTGTTCGTGACGCCCGCCGTCTATACCTATCTCGCCCGCGACCATCAGAAGGTGAAGGAGCGGGAGCGCGCGGCAGAAGCCGTGGCTGGTGCCCAGCACGAAGCCAGGCCCGAGACGCTTGCCGAGGAAGATGCCGAGGCGGAAGCGGGCATGCTGTTCCCGCGGGAGCCCAAGCCAATCGACGGAGCCCTTTCGCCGGAGGCGCGCGCGATCGGTTTGGCGGCGGCCGCGGCCGTCCCGGATGCGGGCCGTGAAGTCCGCCCGACACGGCGGGAGCGGCGGCGCAACCGGCTTGCTCCAGCGGCTGAATAGGGCAGCGGCCCACTTCAGCCCATTGATTGGGCAGCGGCTTCTTTGGAATAGCGGGTTCCACCTTTTTGCTGATCATGCTCTAGTTTACTCGCCCCGAGCGAGCCTCTAGAAAGCACCAGCCAATACGGGGCGGGGACCATATGTTTTCGAAGCTACTGATCGCCAATCGTGGCGAGATCGCCTGTCGCATCATCAGGACAGCACGCCGGCTCGGGATCAAGACGGTGGCCGTCTATTCCGACGCCGACCGTGACGCGCTGCATGTGGATATGGCCGATGAGGCGGTGCCGATCGGGCCCGCTCAGGCCGTAAAGTCTTATCTCGACATTGCCAAGATCGTCTCGGCCGCCAAGGCGACCGGCGCCGAGGCGATCCATCCGGGCTACGGCTTCTTGTCGGAGAATCCGGCCTTCGCGCGCGCGCTCGAGGAGGCCGGCATCGTCTTTGTCGGTCCGAATGTCAGGGCCATCGAGGCGATGGGCGACAAGATCGAATCGAAGAAGCTTGCCGCGAAGGCCAAGGTCTCGACCGTGCCCGGCCATCTCGGCGTGATCAAGGATGCCAAGGAAGCGGTCAAGATCGCCGATGAGATTGGCTATCCGGTGATGATCAAGGCCTCGGCCGGCGGCGGCGGCAAGGGCATGCGCATCGCCCACAGCCGCAAAGAGGTGGAGGAGGGCTTCAACTCGTCGAAGTCGGAGGCGAAGTCGAGCTTCGGCGACGACCGCGTGTTCATCGAGAAATATATCGAGGAGCCGCGCCATATCGAGATTCAGGTGCTTGGCGACAAGCACGGCAACGTCATCCATCTCGGCGAGCGCGAATGCTCGATCCAGCGGCGCAACCAGAAGGTGGTCGAGGAGGCGCCAAGCCCGTTCCTCGATGCGAAGACGCGCGAGGCGATGGGAGCTCAGGCCGTGGCGCTCGCCAAGGCGGTCGGCTACGACACCGCCGGCACCGTCGAATTCATCGTCGACAAGGACCGCAATTTCTATTTCCTGGAGATGAACACGCGGCTTCAGGTCGAGCATCCGGTCACCGAGCTCGTGACCGGCCTCGACCTGGTCGAGGAAATGCTGAACTCCGCCGCGGGCAAGAAGCTCGGGATCAAGCAGAAGGACGTGAAGCTGAAAGGCTCGGCGGTCGAGGTGCGCATCTATGCCGAGGACCCCACGCGCAACTTCCTGCCTTCCACCGGCCGGCTCGTCCGTTACCGGCCGCCGAGGCTCGGCATCGAGGGCGAGGTGATCACCCGGCTCGACTCGGGCGTCGAGGAAGGCGGCGAGATCAGCGTCTATTACGACCCGATGATCGCCAAGCTCGTTACCTATGCGCCGACGCGTCGTCAGGCGATCGAGGCGATGGGGACTGCGCTCGATGCCTTCGCCATCGACGGTTTCCGCCACAACATTCCGTTTCTCGCCGTGTTGATGCGGAACGAGCGCTGGCGGGAGGGGCGGCTCTCCACCAAGTTCATCGCCGAGGAATTTCCCGAGGGCTTCAGGCCGCCGCAGCCGGTCGGCCATGTGCGCGACGTGCTGGTGGCGGTCGCCGCCGCCATCGATCATCTCAGCAATCAGCGCCGGCGCGCCATCACCCAGCAGATGCATGGCGAGCCGGTACGCTTCGCCGAGAAGCGCAGCGTCGAGCTTGGCGAAGAGCGGGTGCGGGTGACGGTTGCCGGCGGTATCGACGGGCAGACGAGGGTGTTCATCTATGCCGACGACGAGCCCGACCGGCGGGTGACGCTGCAGTCCTCTTGGTGGTTCGGCATGCCCGTGTTCGAGGGGACGATCGACGGCAGGCCCATCGCCGTGCAGGTCCGCCCGATTCTGAACGGCTATCACCTCACCTATGAGGGTGTGGAGGTCGCGGCGCGGGTCTTTACCGAGCGCGAGACCGAGCTTCAAGCACAGATGCCGGAAAAGATCCGGCCGGACATGTCGAAATTCCTGCTCTGCCCGATGCCGGGGCTCGTCGTGTCGCTTGCCGTGAGCGAGGGCCAGGAGGTCGCAGCGGGCGACGCGCTCTGCGTGGTCGAGGCGATGAAGATGGAGAATGTGCTCAAGGCCGAGCGCGATGCCAAGGTGTCGAAGATCCTGGCCAAGCCGGGCGACAGCCTCAATGTCGATGCCGTGATCCTGGAATTCGCTTAAGACTCGCGCACCTGCCTCTCCGCTCCGTTCGATGTCATTGCCCGGCTTGACCGGGCAATCCAGTAAACCCGGGCCTACATAGAGAGCTAAGATCGGTGTTTACTGGATGCCCGCTTTCGCGGGCATGACGGTTTGGGGTGTAGATGAGAGAGAAAAGCCAATCGAGGCGGACCGTGACGGTCAGGATCGAGGGCCGGGTGCAGGGCGTCTATTACCGCGCCTGGACCTACGAGACCGCGCTGTCGCTCGGGCTCGACGGCACGGTACAGAACACGGCCGACGGCGCGGTCGAGGCGGTGTTCTCGGGCCCTGCCCAAACCGTCGCGAAGATGCTCGAGCTCTGCCGGGACGGTCCAGAGGCCGCGCGCGTCACCAAAGTCGCCGTCCTCCACGAGGGAGGCACGGTCGCGCCAGGCTTCAAGGTGATCGCAGCGGATCGTTGGCGCTGAGGCTCACCGCTCGGGCAAAAGTCTCGGCAAATGCATAACGGAGTGCTTGATCGATTTTGCCCATGTCGGTCTCCGCTCCGAGCGCGGCGAGGCTCGTCACCTCCACATCGTCGAGGCCGCAAGGCACGATGCCGGAGAAGTGCTCAAGGTCGGCATCGACGTTGAGACTTACGCCGTGCAAGCTCACCCAGCGCCGCACGCGAACCCCGATGCTCGCAATCTTGGCGCCGCGGACGAAGATGCCGACCGCGCCCTCACGCCGCTCGCCTTCGACGCCGAGGCTGGCGAGCGCGGCAATTAGCCAGGTCTCAAGTGCCGCGACAAAGGCCCTGACATCGCGGCCGCGCTGCGTGAGGTCGAGCATCACATAGGCCACGCGCTGGCCCGGGCCGTGATAGGTGAAACGTCCGCCGCGTCCGGCCCGGTATACGGGAAAGCGCCCCTCGTCGAGGAGCTCGCTCGCCTTGGCGCTGGTGCCGGCCGTGTAAAGGGGAGGGTGCTCGAGCAGCCACACGCACTCGCTTGCCTCGCCGGAGGCAATCGCCTCGACGTGGGCATCCATGACGGCGAGCGCCTCGAGGTAGGGGACGGGCGCATGGCTCTCCATCCAGTCGACGGGAGCTCGCGCGGGGGCTTGCTCTCGTCGCAGCTTGAGAAGGTACTCCGTCATCGCCTCAGTCACTTAGCGAGCCCAGGTAGCCGCCTCAAGCCCATCCTTGCACCCCTTTGGCAGGTTTGCTAAGGCAGCAGGCCCGCTCGCTTGCCGATTGGGCAGGCTATAGCCATATCGAGGGCGGAAGCCTCAGGACTTCGCGGTCGTGGCGGAAATGGTAGACGCGCAGCGTTGAGGTCGCTGTGAGCTTGCTCGTGGAGGTTCGATTCCTCTCGACCGCACCAACATACCTTTGGTTTCATTCCCTTAGCCGAGATGCCGCCCGCACCTCATGCCGAAGATGGCAGCCAATGACCCTAAGCGGACATTTGCGTCCACTGGAAGCCTCAGCGTTGACGGGACCATGGGTGGCAACCTAACACCGTTGCTTATCCTCACTTCGATCTGACTTGCAGAACGGTTGTCTAAATTGCGCCTACAATGAGGGGATCATTGATGCATCGCTAAATCGTCTAA
>DATJZL010000152.1:0-4385 GCA_035499115.1 Methyloceanibacter sp.
CGCCGAGCTGATCCGCGGCGCGGCGCGGCTCTATGCCAAGGCCCCCAACGGCGCCATCTATTATGGGCTCGGCGTTACCGAGCACAGCCAGGGCTCGACCACGGTGATGGCAATCGCCAATCTCGCCATGGCGACCGGCAATATCGGCCGGCGCGGAGTCGGCGTGAACCCATTGCGTGGCCAGAACAACGTGCAGGGCTCGTGCGACATGGGATCGTTCCCGCACGAGGTGTCCGGCTACCGGCACATCTCGGAGGATGCCACCCGCGCGATGTTCGAGACGCTGTGGGGCCGCCCGCTCGATGCAGAGCCCGGCTTGCGCATTCCCAACATGATCGACGCCGCGCTCGACGGCTCGTTCAAGGGCATCTACATCCAGGGCGAGGACATTCTCCAGTCGGACCCCAACACCCAGCATATGGCGGCCGGTCTCGCCGCCATGGAATGCGTCGTGGTGCAGGACCTGTTCCTGGTCGAGACGGCGAACTACGCCCACGTCTTCCTGCCGGGCTCGACCTTCCTCGAGAAGAACGGCACCTTCACCAATGCCGAGCGCCGCATCCAGATGGTGCGCAAGGTAATGGCGCCGTTGAACGGCTACGAGGACTGGCAGATCACCGAGCTGCTCTCCAACGCGCTCGGCTATCCGATGCACTACAACCATCCGTCGGAGATCATGGACGAGATCGCGGCGCTGACGCCGACGTTCGCCGGTGTCTCCTTCAAGAAGCTCGACGAGCTCGGCTCGGTGCAGTGGCCGTGCAACGAGAAGGCGCCGGAAGGCACGCCGATCATGCACATCAACGGCTTCGTGCGCGGCAAGGGCAAGTTCGTCATCACCGAATACGTGGCGACCGACGAGAAGACCGGCCCGCGCTACCCGCTGCTGCTCACCACCGGGCGCATCCTTTCCCAGTACAATGTCGGCGCGCAGACGAGACGCACCGCCAACGTGGTGTGGCACGAGGAGGATCGGCTCGAGATCCATCCGCATGACGCCGAGAATCGCGGCATCCGCGACGGCGATTGGGTCAAGCTCGCGAGTCGCGCCGGCGAAACCAGCTTGCGCGCGCTGATTACCGAGCGCGTGGCCCCGGGCGTCGTCTACACCACCTTCCACCATCCCGATACGCAGGTGAACGTGGTGACGACCGAGTTCTCCGACTGGGCCACCAACTGCCCCGAATACAAGGTGACGGCGGTCCAGGTGATGCCGTCGAACGGACCGTCGGAGTGGCAGGAGGAGTATGAGGAGCTCTCGCGTCAGGCGCGCCGGATTGCCGAGCCGCTGATCGCGGCGGAGTAAAGCGCTCCATGCAGCCTGACCGCCTCGTCTATATGGCGAACCAGATCGGCAAGTTCTTCGAGGCGCAGCGCGCCGACGAGGTCGTGCCGGGCATCGCCAATCACATCAAGAAATTCTGGGACCCCAGAATGCTGGCGGCGATCTACGCCTATGTCGACGCCGGCGGCGACGAGCTCGATCCACCGGTCAGGAAGGCGATCCTTCACCTGAAAGAGCACGGCAAAGAACCCGGAGCCACGCCAGAAACGAGCTTCCAAGGCACGTAGCACCCGCTTAAGATGCGAGCTGTATAACAGCCGATATAGGACGGGGAAACTACGATGCTGACGACGACAAGACGTGCCGTGCTTGGCCTCGCCGCGCTCGCGACAATCGGCTTCTTCCTCCTCCCCTGCCTCACCCGTGCCGGCGACAAGGGTCCGGTCGTCTTCGCCGCCGCGAGCCTGAAAGACGCGCTCGACGCGGCGGACGCGGGCTGGACCAAGGAGAGCGGCAAGCAAGTCGTGCCGTCCTACGCAGCCTCTTCCGCGCTCGCCAAGCAGATCGAGCAAGGCGCGCCGGCGGACATCTTCATCTCGGCCGACGAGGACTGGATGAACTATCTCGCCGAAAAGAAGCTGATCAAGCCCGACACGCGCTTCGACCTGCTCGGCAACACGCTCGTGCTGATCGCGCCGAAGGATTCGAAGATCGAGACGAAGATCGCCGATGGCTTCCCGCTCGCCACGCTGCTCGGCGACGGGCACCTCGCCATGGCCAATACCGATTCGGTGCCCGCCGGCAAATACGGCAAGGCGGCGCTGACCAAGCTCGGCGTGTGGAACTCAGTGAAGGACAAGATCGCGCAGGCCGACAATGTGCGCGCGGCGCTCAAGCTCGTGTCAACCGGAGAGGCGCCGCTCGGCATCGTCTACGGCACCGACGCCAAGTCCGACCTTAACGTCAAGGTGATCGACACCTTCCCGGAAGGAACCCACCCGCCGATTATTTATCCGATCGCCATAACGGCGTCCTCGACCAACGCGGACGCACCTACCCTTCTCGCCTATCTCAAATCCTCGGCGGCGCAGAGCATATTCAAGGACCAGGGCTTCAAGATCCTGTTGAGCTACTAAAGTGTCATTCTCGCGAAAGCGGGAATCCGGTAACCACCGCCGTCTAAGATGAGCTGATGTCCAGATTACTGGATTGCCCGGTCGAGTCGGGCAATGACGGGACGTAATGGAGATGGAGTCCTTAACCGACAGGACGTGTCCTTCGTGCTGACGCTGACCCCAGAAGAGCTGACTGCGGTGAAGCTCTCGCTGCGCGTGGCGAGCCTCGCGACGGTGGCCAGCCTTCCCTTTGGCGTCCTCGTCGCCATGATCCTGGCGCGGGGGCGGTTCTATGGGCGTGGCCTATTCAACGGCCTCGTTCTCCTGCCCCTGATCCTGCCACCGGTGGTGACGGGCTACGTGCTCCTCCTGCTGTTCGGCAAGAAAGGGCCGCTCGGCGCCTTCCTCGCCGACAATTTCGGCATCGTGCTCGCGTTTCGCTGGACCGGCGCGGCGCTGGCCTGCGCGGTCATGGGTTTCCCCCTGATGGTGCGCGCAATCTTACTCTCGGTCGAAGGGGTGGACGTGAGGCTCGAACAGGCCGCGGCGACGCTCGGTGCGAATCGCGCTTTCGTGTTTCTGACCGTGACGCTGCCTTTGATCCTGCCCGGCATCGTCGCGGGCGCCATCCTCTGCTTCGCCCGTGCCATGGGAGAATTCGGCGCGACGATCACCTTCGTCTCGAACATCCCGGGCGAGACGCAGACGCTGCCGACCCTGATCTATACCTTCACGCAGATTCCCGGTGGCGACGTCGGCGCGCTCAAGCTAACGCTGCTTTCGGTCGCGATTTCGCTCGGCGCGATCCTCGTCTCAGAGGCTTTCGTGCAGGCCGTGGGGCGGCGCGCCCGGTCGGGATAGGGTTGGGGTCCCGCGGACCGCGAGAGCCTTAAGACTTCTTGTCGTCCGGCGCAGCTTGCGGCGCCGGCGAACCCGGCATGATGGCGACGCCCCAAGGCAGGCGCCCCACAGGAACCGACTTCTCAGCCTTCTGCGAGTCGACGTCGATCACGGTGAGATCGTTGGTGAGCCCGTTGGCGACATAATATTTCTTGCCGTCCGGACCGATCTCGCCGTGCCAGGGACGCTGGCCGACCAAGATGTAGTTCTTGACCTCTTTGCTTGCGACGTCGATGACGGCCACCCGGTTGGAAGGGCCGAGCGCGACGAAGGCGGATTTGCCGTCCTTGGTGAAGTCGATGCCGACGGGCTGGAGCTGCTCGGGGCGCACGCCGGGAACCTCGAAGGTGATCTTCTTGACCACCTTCCAGGTCTTGGGATCGATGATCGAGATCGTGCCGCCGACCTCCGACGACACCCACAGCTCCTTGCCGTCTTGGGTGAACTTCGCCTCGCGCGGCCGCGAGTCGACCAGGACGTTGGCGATCAGCTTCTTCTTCTCGTTGTCGATGACGTGCGCCATGCTCGTCGATTCGGAAGTCGCGACGGTGTATTTGTTGTCAGGGCTGACGGTCATGCCTTCGGGCTCGACGCCGACCGGAACTTCGCCCAGTACATCGCCGCTCTTGATGTCCATGATGGTGACCAGGCTGTCATCCTCGTTGGCGATGTAGATGATCTTTCCATCTGGATCGATGGCCATCAGCTCGGGATCGGGACCCGAGTCGAGCTCGCGCGTCTTCTTCAACGTGTTGGTGTCGATCACGTCCATGGTATCGCCATCACCGGCGGCGACGAAGAGCTCCTTGAAATCGGGGCTCAGCATGACGCCGCGCGGCCGGCGCGACACTTTGATGGTGTCGATGACCTTGAGCGTGTCGGCGTCAACCACGGTGACCGTGTTGTCCTTCTCGTTGGAAACGAAGATCGTCGTGGCGAAGCAAGGGCCGCTCAGGAAAAGCGCCGCGGCGGCACAAGAGGCGGCAAGCATCGTGCGAGTCATGTGTTTACCTTCGATCATTGTCAGTGAAGCTTGCACTTGGTCTCGGGCTCATCGAAGCCCAAGCTGTCGGTGAGGTAGTCGG
>DATJZL010000153.1:0-4956 GCA_035499115.1 Methyloceanibacter sp.
CGTGTCGTCGCATCACGGCATCAAACGGGTAGACGACTACGCGTGGCTTCGCGCGTCGAATTGGCAAGCGGTGATGCGCGATCCCGCGCAGCTTGATTCCGCGGTCAGGACCCATCTCGAAGCAGAGAACGCTTATACGGCAACGGCCATGGCCGACACCGTGGCCCTCCAGGAGCGCCTGTTTGGTGAGATGAAGGGGCGCATCAAGGAGGACGATGCGACGGTGCCCGCACCAGACGGGGTCTATGCTTATTACACGCGCTGCGTAACCGGCGGCCAGCATCCGCTGTTCTGCCGGACGCCGCGCGACGGCGGAGAGGAGCAGGTGCTGGTCGATGGCAATGCGCTTGCCAAGCCGCACGCTTATTTTCGCATCGCCGGCGTCGCCCATAGCCCCGACCACAGCCTCATCGCCTATGCCGTCGATACCAAAGGCTCCGAGTTCTATGCGGTGAACGTCATCGAGGCGGCCACGGGCAAGCTGATCGACGCGCGCATCGCCGACAATAACGGAGCGCTCGAATGGAGGAGCGACAGCCGGAGTCTCCTCTATATCTGGGTCGATGACGAGCACCGTCCGCGTAAGCTGCTCAGCCACGCGATCGGCGCGGACGGCTCAGACGCGCTGATCCATGAGCAAAACGATCCCGGTTTCTTCCTCGGCATCGGCACCACGCAGGACCGGCGCTACCTCCTGCTCAGCGTGCATGACCATGAGACCGCCGAGATCAGCCTGATCGATGCGGCGGATCCTTCAGCACCCCCGCTTCTGGTCGCGCCGCGCAAAGTCGAGCACGATTATTCGGTCGAGCACCATGACGGGCGCCTCATCATCCTCACCAATTCAGGAGCGGAGGACTATCGCATCGTCGAGGCGCCGGTGGAGACTCCCGGTCCCGAGCATTGGCGGGAGATCGAGCCGCACCGGCCTGGGCGGCTCATCCTCGATGTTGTCGCCTACAAAGATTTTCTCGTGCGGCTCGAGCGTGAGGACGGACTGCCGCGCATCGTCGTGCGGCGCTTCGCCGACGGGTACGAGCACGAGATCGCGTTCGCCGAAGAAGCTTATTCGCTCGGCCTCTCGGCCGGCTACGAATATGCCACTCCTAATTTGCGCTTCACCTATTCGTCGATGACGACGCCGGCTCAGGTGTTCGATTACGACATGGCGGCACGTACCCGCGTGCTGCGCAAGACGCAGGAGGTGCCGAGCGGGCACGATCCTTCGCTCTACGTGACGCGGCGCGTCATGGCACCGGCGAAGGACGGTGAGACGGTGCCGGTCTCTCTGCTCTACCACAAGAACACGAAGCTCGATGGTTCGGCTCCGCTTCTGCTCTATGGCTACGGCGCTTACGGCATGGCCATCCCGGCCGGCTTCTCGACCAACGCGCTCAGCCTCGTCGATCGCGGCTTCGTTTATGCCATCGCCCATGTGCGCGGCGGCAAGGACAAGGGTTATCGCTGGTACAAGGACGGCAAGCGCGAGAAGAAGGTGAATACGTTCACCGACTTCATCGCCGCGGGTGAATTCCTGGCCGAGCAGCGGTTCACCGCACGCGGTCGCATCGTGGCCCATGGCGGAAGCGCAGGCGGCATGCTCATGGGAGCCGTCGCCAACATGGCTCCCGACCTCTTTCTCGGCATCATCGCCGAGGTGCCGTTCGTCGACGTGCTGACCACCATGCTCGATGCGAGCCTGCCGCTCACCCCGCCGGAATGGCCCGAATGGGGAAACCCGATCGAGAGCGAAGCCGACTACCGCACCATCGCGGCCTACTCGCCCTACGACAATGTGCGCGCCATCGCCCATCCACACATTTTGGCGCTCGCCGGGCTCACCGACCCGCGCGTGACCTATTGGGAGCCGGCGAAATGGGTGGCGAAGCTGCGCGAGTTCGATCGCGGTGACTCTCTGCTCCTATTTCGCACCAATATGGAGGCGGGCCACGCAGGAGCCTCAGGCCGCTTCGAACGGCTGAAGGAGGTCGCGCTGGCTTACGCCTTCGCCTTAAAAATCGCCGGCTTACAAGACTAGGCAATTCGGTCGAATCTGGTCAGTCTAAGGGGTCATGCTGCTCACCCGCGACAAGTCCCAGCTTCTCATTGTGGATGTGCAGGACAAGCTCCTCGGCGCGATCTCAGGCAAGGACCGCGTCGTCGACCGCTGCATCAGGCTGGTGCGCGCGGCGAGGGCGCTCGACGTTCCGATCACCGTATCGGAGCAATATCCGCAAGGTCTCGGACCTACCTTCGATTCGATCCGCGATGCACTCGCCAATGCGGCCTTCGTCGCTGACAAAGTCGAGTTCTCCTGCCTCCGAAGCGAGCTGCTGCGCGACCGCCTGCACGGGCTCCGCCGCGAAGGCAGGCCTCAGGTGGTGCTGGCCGGTATCGAGACTCATGTCTGCGTTCTGCAAACGGCGATCGACCTCGAGGCTCAGGGTTTCGAGGCCTTCGTGGTGGCCGACGCCACCGGCTCGCGCTCCAAGGGCAGCCGCAAGCTCGCGCTGACGCGGCTGCTGAAGGCCGGCGCCGATATTGTCGACAGCGAAATGGTGTTGTTCGAATGGCTGGAGCGCGCCGGAACGCCGGCCTTCAAGGAGCTCCAGGAGCTGATCAAATAGCTGCGCTCCGCCTGTTGCCATAGGCAGTGGCTATCACTTCCATCGGCCAACGGTATTTCCTCGATCGCCGAGCATCTTGTTTCATCGGGTTACGCTCGACCGAACAGAGCGCATCCACTTGCACAAACGGAGTAGGTCCCGATGACACCCAAGACTGCCACACTTTCCCTCGCCCTTGCCGGAGCGCTGGCAAGCGCGCTTGCGACTCTTTCTGCGCCGACTCTGGCGGACTCCGCAGAGAGAGAGAAGTGCTATGGCGTGGCGCTGAAAGGCGAGAACGACTGCGCTGCGGGACCCGGCACGACCTGCGCCGCGACGAACGCGGTCGACTATAACGGCGCCTCGTGGAAGCTCGTGCCAAAAGGCACCTGCACCTCGATCGACACGCCGTTCGGCAAGGGTTCGCTCGAGGCCATCAAGCGGCCGAGCTAGGACGGTCAGGGGAGAGGGGCCGGCCAAGGCCGGCCCGTCATCCACGAAGAATGAGAGCATGACGATGTGGACCGGGAACGTTGAGCGGCTTGCTGGGGCCAACGTCGGCGTCGGCTTCAAGCCTGAGCACGCCGAGGGCGCTCTCGCCGGCTCGCACAGTGTGAATTTCTTCGAGGTCCACGCGGAGAACTATATGGGAGAGGGTGGGACGCCGCCTCGCCTCCTCTCGGAGCTCCGCTCTCGCTATCCCTTGTCGCTGCATGGAGTGGCGCTCTCGATCGGCGCCTCTGGGCCGCTCGACCGCGAGCATCTCGCCCGGCTCAAGCGTCTGATCGACCGTTATGAGCCCGCGATGTTCTCGGAGCATCTCGCCTGGTCGACGCATAACGGCGTCTATTTCAACGATCTCCTGCCGCTCCCCTACACGGCTGAGACGCTTGCCCGCGTCGCGGACCATATCGACGAGGCCCAAGAGAAACTTGGCGTGCGCATGCTGCTCGAGAATCCCTCGACCTACGTTGCCTTTGACGGCTCGGCGATGAGCGAGGTCGAGTTTCTGCGCGAGATCGTAAAACGCACCGGCTGCGGGCTCCTGCTCGACGTCAACAATGTCTACGTGTCAGCCATCAATCACGGCTTCGAGCCGATGGCCTATCTCGATGAATTTCCGGTGGACCATATTGGCGAGATCCATCTCGCGGGCTTCGCCGAGGACCATGACGATCTCGATGCGCGGCTCTTGATCGACGCGCACGGGACACCGGTCGCCGAAATCGTGTGGCAGCTCTACCGGCGCACGATCGCGCGCATTGGCGCCGTGCCGACGCTGATCGAGTGGGACAACGACGTGCCACCCTTTGCGCGCCTTGCCGCCGAGGCCGCGCGGGCCGAGAAGGAAATGATGTCGGCGATCGGCCGACGCCGTCCGGCCGCGACCGAGCTTGGCCGCCCCGTGCGGCAAGGAGCCATGCAGGGATGAGCCATGTCGAGCCTCATGGATGCGCAAGCTGATTTTGCCGCTGCCTTGCTGAGCACGGCGACTCCCGTTCCCGACAGCATCAGGGGAGCGCTGCGCGGGCGGGCCGAACGTCGCTTCGCCGTCTATCGCAACAACGTCGCGGCGAGCCTGATCGAGGCGCTCGCCGGCCGTTTCCCGGTTGTGCAGCGCCTGGTGGGCGAAGAGTTCTTCCGCGCCATGGCGCATGACTATGTGGTGCAAGATCCTCCGCGCTCGCCGCTTCTCTTCCAATATGGCGAGAGCTTTGCCCAATTTATCGATGGCTTCGCGCCGGCGGCGCCGATCCCCTATCTCGCCGATGTGGCGCGGCTCGAATATCTGCGCGGTCTTGCTTATCACGCCGCAGATGCCGAGCCGCTCCCCACGGCCGCTTTCGCCGCGCTCGATGGCGGTCGGCTCGCCGCGTTCAAGGTGAGGCTGCACCCTTCGGTCTTCGTTCTCGCCTCAGACTATCCCGTCGTCACCATCTGGGAGGCGAACCAGGCGGATACGGTCGTGCCCATCAGTCCGCGCGGGAGAGAGGCTGCGCTGGTCGCGAGACCCTTTATCGAGGTCGAGACAAGACGGCTAGCTCCTGGAACCGGCGCTTTCCTTGCGAACCTCAAGAGCGGATCCAGGATCGGTGAGGCGGTTGCCGCCGGAGCCGCCGCTTCGCCAGCCTTCAATGCCGCAGAAGCGCTTGCAACGCTCATCGGCGCCAATATCTCGGTCGGAATCGACGCATAGTCCGCCTTTCGAAATTCACACTGGTCGTCGCAGGCTTGCCCCAGATGCGCGGCACGGTGGATCGGTCAGCGCGCGGACATCGGCGCGGATTGCGCGCGGCCCCAGACCAGATGATCGAGCGAGATCGCGCCCGGCCCACGCGCCAGGATCAAC
>DATJZL010000154.1:0-20177 GCA_035499115.1 Methyloceanibacter sp.
CCTACATCCCCGGCGAGAGGGCGATGCTCAAGGTCAAACAGATCAGGACAGCCGACTGCGTCGTGGGCGGATTCCGCTATGCGAGCGGAACCAAGCTCGTCGGCTCGCTCCTACTCGGCCTGTACGACAGCGACGGCAAGCTCGACCATGTGGGCTTCACCTCGACCATCACCAATGCGGAGCGGCCCGCAATGACCAAGATGCTCGAGGCGCTCGTCGCGCCCCCTGGCTTCACCGGGAAAGCTCCGGGAGGACCGAGCCGCTGGAGCACCGAGCGATCGGGCGCGTGGGAGCCTCTGAAGCCCAAGCTCGTGGTCGAGGTGCGTTACGACCAAGTCACCGGTGACCGCTTCCGCCACGGCACCAAGCTCGTTCGCTTCCGTCCCGACAAATCTCCCCAACGATGCACCTTCGAGCAGATCGAGCCGGCGATGCTTCCCGAGAACTTCAAGCGCCTGCTCACGTCGTGACGGGGTAGAGGCGGTACTGGCGCGGGCGCACGCCGATCCTTCCCGAGACATTGATGGAGCAATCGGCGGGCAGCTCGATCTCGACGCGCTCGGCCACACCGTCGACGACGAGATCGATGCGGCGCGTGCCGGCGTGTCGGCGGAGCACCGAAACGATACCCGGAATGGCGCCATGACGTTCCTCGCCAACCTCGACGTCGTGCGGGCGGAAGAAAAGCTGCGCGGGTCCGTTGGGCAGTCCTTCGGCGCGAAGATCGAGGGGATAGCTTTCGAGAAAGACCTTGCCGCGCTCGACGTGCACGGGAAGCGCACTCGATTCGCCGATGAAGGAGAACACGAACGGCGAGTTCGGCTCGTCGTAGATCTCGTCGGGCGTCCCGATCTGCTCGATCTTGCCTTCGCTCATCACCACGACGCGGTCGGCGAGCTCGAGCGCCTCCTCCTGGTCGTGGGTGACGAACACGGTGGTATGCCCGGTCTTGTTGTGAATCTCCAGCAGCCAGCGGCGAAGCTCCCTGCGTACCTTGGCGTCGAGCGCCCCGAACGGCTCATCAAGCAGAAGCACGCGCGGCTCGATGGCGAGCGCGCGGGCAAATGCGACGCGCTGGCGCTGCCCGCCCGAAAGCTGGGCGGGGAAGCGCTTCTCCAACCCGGTAAGTTGCACGAGATCGAGTAGCTCGAGCGCGCGGCGTTTGATCTCATTGCGGCTTGGACGCCGCGACCGCGGGCGGACGCGCAGGCCAAAGCCGATATTGTCGAGCACGGTCAGGTGCCGGAAAAGCGCGTAGCTCTGGAACACGAGCCCGACATTGCGCTGTTGCACAGTGAGCTTCAGCGCGTCGTCGCCGTCGAACAGGACGCGGCCAGAGGTCGGCGTGTCGAGTCCGGCGAGAATCCTGAGTAGCGTCGTCTTGCCCGAACCGGAAGGCCCGAGCAGAGCGACAAGCTCGCCGGGCTGGATGTCGAGCGAGATGCCATGGAGAGCCGCGGTCGTGCCGAATTTGCGCACGACAGCCTCGATGGTGACCTGCATTGGCTTTTCCCAACGCCTCGTCCAGGAAAGCGGCCAAGTGCTGCCAGAGGTGGTCCCATTCGTGACCGGAGCGTCCATGGTTTTCTCCTAGTGGCGCCGTGACGCGGCGATTTGATCGGCATAGCGCCATTCCAGCGCGACCTTGACGACGAGGGTGACGAGGGCAAGCAGGGCGAGCAGCGAGGCGACGGCGAAGGCCGCGGCAAAGTTGTACTCGTTGTAGAGAATCTCGACATGCAGCGGCATGGTGTTGGTCTTGCCCCTGATATGGCCGGAGACCACCGATACGGCGCCGAATTCGCCCATGGCGCGCGCGTTGCAGAGCACCACGCCATAGAGCAGCGCCCAGCGGATATTGGGCAGCGTCACCTTGACGAAGGTCTTCCAGCCAGATGCGCCGAGGGATAACGCGGCCTCTTCGTCCTGCGTTCCTTGCTCCTGCATCAGCGGCACGAGCTCGCGCGCTACGAACGGGAAGGTGACGAAGATGGTGGCGAGCACCATACCGGGCAGCGCGAAGATGATCTGAATGTTCTCGCTCTTGAGGAAGGCGCCGAAATAGCCCTGGGCGCCGAACAGGAGCACATAGATCAAGCCGGAAATGACCGGGGAGACGGAGAAGGGAAGATCGATCAGCGAGTTGAGCAGGCTCTTGCCGGGGAAGTCGAACTTGGCGATCGCCCAGGAGGCGGCAAGCCCGAACACCACGTTGGCGGGAACGGCTACTGCCGCGATGAGCAGAGTGAGCTCGATGGCTGAGACGGCGTCGGGCTCGGTGATCGAGGCGAAATAGGTGCCAAGTCCTGAGCGGAGCGCCTCGACGATCACCGAGGCGAGCGGCAGGAACAGGAACACAACGAGGAACACGACGGCGACGCCGATTAGGACGTAGCGGACGAGCGGCTGCTCGGTGGTGACGGCCTGAAACTGCGGGGTCGAGACCAGCAGGGGTGCGACGGCGGCATCGGTCATTGGCCGAACCTCTTGCGGCTCCAGGCTTGCACCAGATGCACGAACAGCAGAATGGCGAAGGAGATCAGCAGCATCGCCGTGCCGATCGCCGCGGCCTGCGCGTAGCTGAACTCTTCCAAGCGGATGATGATGAGGAGCGGAGCAATCTCCGATTGGAAAGGCATGTTGCCGGCGATGAAGATCACCGAGCCGTATTCGCCGACGGCGCGGGCGAGAGCAAGCGCGAAGCCGGTGAGGATCGCCGGCATCAGCGTTGGAAGCATCACCATGAACACGGTCTGGCGGCGGTTGGCGCCGAGAGTCGCCGAGGCCTCCTCGAGTTCGCGGTCGAATTCTTCGAGCACCGGCTGCACGGTGCGCACTACGAACGGCAGTCCGATGAAGATCAGCGCGATGGTAATGCCGAGCGGGGTATAGGCGACCTTGATGCCAAGCGGCGCGAGCCAGCTGCCGATCCAGCCGTTCGGCGCGTAAAGCGTCGTCAAGGCGATGCCGGCGACTGCGGTCGGCAGGGCGAAGGGAAGATCGACGAACGCGTCGAGCAGGCGACGGCCGGGAAAACGGTAGCGGATCAGTACCCAAGCAATGATGACGCCGAACACCGCGTTGATCACGGCCGCGATCAGGGCGGTGACGAAGCTGAGCCGCAGCGCGGCAAGGGTGCGCGGGCCGGTCACCACATCGAGAAAGCCGGCCAACCCGAGGGTTGCCGACTTGAGCACGAGTCCGCCAAGCGGAATGAGGACGATCAGGCTCAGATACGTCAAAGTGAAACCGAGCGCCAACCCGAAACCCGGGAGAGCGCTCGGTTTCCTCAACGCAAGGCCGCGGGCGCCGGCCATGGCGTTTTCCTCAAGTTGGTCGACCGGTTAGTTGGTCGACTTGGGCTGATACAGCTGGTCGAAGATGCCGCCCTCGTCGAAATGCTTGGGCTGCGCCTTGGCCCATCCGCCGAACAGCGGATCGTCGATCGACACGAGCTTCACGTCGGGGAAGCGCGCGAGATCCTTGGGATCGGCCGATTTGGGATCGGAGGGGCGATAGTAGTTATGGGCGATGAGCTTCTGGGCTTCCGGCGTGTAGAGAAAGTTCAAATAGGCCTCGGCTACTTTGCGCGTGCCCTTGGCATCGACCACGTCATCGACCACGGCAACCGGAGGTTCAGCCTTGATCGAGAGCGACGGCACCACGATCTCGAACTGGTCGGCGCCGAGCTCATTGAGAGCGAGGAACGCCTCGTTCTCCCAGGCGAGCAGGACGTCGCCGATGCCGCGTTGAGCAAACGTCGTGGTCGAGCCGCGCGCGCCGGTATCCAGCACCGGCACATTGGCGTAGAGCTTCTTGATGAAGTCCTTGTCTTTGTCCTCGCTGTGGCCGAACTTCTGGTCGGCATAGGCCCAAGCGGCGAGATAGTTCCAGCGGGCGCCGCCCGAGGTCTTCGGATTGGGCGTGATGACCTGGATGCCGTCCTTCACCAGGTCATCCCAATCCTTGATGTGCTTCGGGTTCCCCTTGCGCACGAGGAAGACGATGGTCGAGGTGTAGGGCGAGGAATTGTTGGCGAGCCGCTTCTGCCAATCGGCCTTGATCTTGCCGGCCTTGGCGATCTGGTCGATGTCGGCGGCAAGCGCCAGCGTCACGACGTCGGCCTGGAGGCCGTCGACCACGGCACGAGCCTGCTTGCCTGAGCCGCCGTGGGATTGCTCGATCGCGACGGTCTCTCCGGTCTTGGCCTTGTAGTCCTTGATGAAGGCCTCGTTCACCGCCTTGTAGAGCTCACGCGTCGGATCGTAGGAAACGTTGAGAAGGGTGGTGTCGGCGAATACGGCGCTCGCCGTCAGCGCGGTCAGGATGATTGCCGCCCCAGCGGCAAGGGTGCTTCGAAGTCTCATGGCTCGATCTCCTTGGTGATAACACCCGAAACCCTATCTGGTTTGTAGTGTTGATCAAGGGCGGACCGTACCATTCTTTTCAACGCCCTGAGGCCCCCGATCTAACAAACACCGGGGCGAGGGAAATTGTTTCCAGGGGCGCTCGCTCTTTGGCTTCGAGACCTGGAAATCCTGGGAAAATGCCCTAACGGACAACTTCTACAGCCGGGATCTCCACCTTTGGGGTCCGAATGGCGTCGGCAATGGTGGTGCGGTCGAGCACCTCGCGGGCGGAAGTGGCAACCGCGGCGAAGACATGCCTGATCTCGCAATCTTCCTCGGTGCGGCAATCGACGCAGCGCCGATAGGCAATGCGGCTCAAGCAGGGCAAGGGCGCCAGCGGTCCGTCGAGGATGCGCAGAACCTGGCCGAAGGTGATCTGGTCGGCCGGCATCAGGAGAGCGTAGCCGCCGAGCTTGCCCCTCTTGCTCAAAAGGATGCCGTGACGCTTGAGCTCAAGGAGAATCTGCTCGAGGAATTTGCGGGGGATGCGCTCCTGTGCGGCGATCTCGCCGATCATCATGGAGTCACCGGCGCGCGCCAGCGCAACAAGGGCGCGAAGAGCATATTTTGCCTTTTGGGAGATCACGAGGAGATGGCCAATACCCTATCTAATGTGTCGGGTAGATAAACGCTTCGCCCTCCTAAGGCAATGTGAGGCGCCCATTATTTACTGAGGGGTGCCCCTTGACGAGAGCGGTGCCCCTGCCCAACAAACAAGGAGGGGCGAGGCCCTCGTAGAAAAAAATGCCCAAGACGCTGCATATCAAGACTTTCGGCTGCCAGATGAACGCCTATGACAGCGAGCGCATGGCGGATGCGCTCGGGGTGCTCGGCTACGCTTTGACGCAGGACCAAGACCAGGCCGACCTCGTCATTCTGAATACCTGCCATATCAGGGAGAAGGCCGCCGAGAAGGTCTATTCGGAGCTTGGCCGTGCGCGCCTTGCCAAGGAAGCAAGGAAGAGAGAGGGCCGCGACACTCTGATCGCGGTCGCGGGCTGCGTCGCCCAGGCCGAGGGTGAGGAGATCATGGCGAGGGCGCCGGTGGTCGACATCGTGGTCGGGCCGCAGAGCTACCATCGCCTCGCCGATCTCGTTACGCAAGCCGAGGCAACGGGCAAGGGCGTGATCGCCACCCAGTTTCCCGCTGAGGACAAATTCGCTCATCTGCCCGAGCGGCGAAGATCAACCGCACAGCCTTCGGCCTTCGTCACCGTGCAGGAAGGCTGTGACAAGTTCTGCACCTTCTGCGTGGTGCCCTATACGCGTGGCGCCGAATTCTCGCGATCGCCCGCCGAGATTGTCGCGGAGGTCGAGAGCCTCGCGCGCGGGGGGACGCGCGAGATCACGCTGCTCGGCCAGAACGTCAATGCCTATCACGGCGCCGATGCCGACGGCCGCGACTGGTCGCTCGCGAAGCTGTTGGCGCGTCTCGCGCAAGTGCCGCGGATCGAGCGACTCCGCTTTACCACGAGCCACCCGCGCGACATGGACGATGAGTTGATCCAGCTTTTCGCCGATGAGCCAAAGCTCATGCCTTATTTGCACCTTCCCTTCCAGGCGGGGTCCGATCGCATCCTCGCGGCCATGAACCGCAAGCATACGGCTGAGGACTACGAGGCGCTGATCAGCAAGGTGCGCGAGGCGCGGCCAGGCATCGCGCTGTCGACCGACATCATCGTGGGATTTCCCGGCGAGACGGACGAGGATTTCGAGGCCACGCTGGCGCTTGTCCGGCGCGTCCAGTTTGCCCAGGCGTTCTCCTTTAAGTATAGCGGGCGCCCCGGTACGGGAGCCGCGATCTTCGACCACCAGGTGCCTGAAGCGGTGAAGCGCGAGCGGCTCCACGCCTTGCAAAGCCTGCTCGACAAGCATCGTCGCGACTTCGATCGGAGAACCGTGGGGCGCAAGCTCAAGGTGCTGTTCGAAGGACGCGGACGGAAACCCGGACAGGTGGCCGGGCGTTCACCTTATCTACAGGCGGTGCATGCAGAGGGACCTGAGGGATTGATCGGCGAGATCGTCGAGGTTGACATCTTAGCCGCGGGCCCGAACAGTCTTCACGGTGTCATCAATTTGGGGTTTGCATGGCGCGAGCCAGTTCAGGCGGCCGTGTGACCAGTAAGGCCAGCGGAAGGAAATCGTCATTGGCGCGGGGGCGTGGAGCTGCGATGAAGCGCTCGGCCGCGGCGCGCGCCAATGGTGGCGGCGAGCCGACCGTCGTGTTCTTCGACGACATGCGGCTCGTTCGCGATCTGCTAGGCGATTATGATGCCAATCTCGCCGTCCTCGAGGACCGTCTCGGCATCGAGGCCGTGGTCAACGGCAACGCGGTCAGCCTGCGCGGATCCGAGGCCTCCTGCGCGACGGCGAAATCCGTGCTCGAACAGCTCTACGGCAGGCTCGCACAAGGCGAGATGATCGGCGTCGGCGAGGTGGTCGGCGCCATCCGCCATGCCAAGGTCGTCGAGCCGGGGGTGAGCGAGGAACCGCGCGCGGAGCCGCCCGAGGCGGAGCAGATCAGGACGCGCAAACGCCTCATCACTGCCCGCACGCCGGCGCAAAGCGCCTATCTCGCTTCGCTCAAGCGGAGCGACCTCGTCTTCGCCACCGGCCCCGCCGGCACCGGCAAGACCTATCTCGCTGTCGCCTACGCCGCTGCCTGTCTCGAGGCCGGGCAGTGCGACCGGCTTATCCTGTCGCGACCCGCGGTCGAAGCCGGCGAGCGGCTCGGCTTCCTTCCCGGCGATATGCGCGAGAAGGTCGATCCTTACTTGCGCCCACTTTACGATGCGCTCTACGACGTGCTCGCGCCAGAGCGCGTCGAGCGCGGCCTTTCCACCGGCGTGATCGAGATCGCTCCGCTTGCCTTCATGCGCGGGCGTACCCTTTCCCACGCCATGATCATCCTCGACGAGGCGCAGAACTGCACGAGCGTGCAGATGAAGATGTTCCTCACGCGACTTGGCGAGCTGAGCAAGATGATCGTGACCGGCGACCCGACGCAGGTGGACCTGCCGCCGGGGAAGGATTCGGGCCTGATCGAGGCGATCAACATCCTCAAGGGCATCGAGGAGATCGACCACATCGCTTTCACCAGGGCCGATGTCGTCCGCCGCGAGCTGGTCGGCAAGATCGTCGACGCTTACGAAACCGCTCCCCCCAAGGGTCGGCGCAATGGCTGACGGTGGCCCTAGTCGCAACAGCGCGGTGCGCGGATCGGGTTCTCGGCTCGACGTCGCGGTCGTGCGCCATGCCGAGACTTGGCGCACGGCACGCGTGACCGATGCCATGCTTGCCCGGGCGGCCCGCGCCGGCGTTGCCGCAGCGGCGCGAACGGGACCCTGTGAAGTCAGTATCCTCCTCACCAACGACGCCGAGATGCGCGCGCTGAACCGCACGTGGCGCGGCAAGGACGCCCCGACCAACGTGCTGTCGTTTCCCGCGAGCGACGCGCCCGCGGGTGATTCGAGCGAGCCCGGCCTTCTCGGCGATGTCGCGCTTGGCTACGAGACCACTGTGAAGGAAGCGCAGGCAACGGGCACCGCGCTCGCGGATCACGTCGCTCATCTCGTCGTGCACGGCGTGCTGCATCTTCTCGGCTTCGACCATATCGACGAGGCCGAGGCGGAAAGGATGGAGACACTCGAAAGACGCGCGCTCGCCTCGCTCGGCATCGCCGATCCTTACGCCGAGAGGAGCGAGATACGGACTACGGAGGTATCGCCATGAGCAACGCCCCGACGGCCGAAAACGACCTTCCCAAGGAGGAAGAGCGTCCGGCAGAGGAGGAGGCGTCCTGGTTCGAGCGCTTGCTTGCGACTTTCGGTCTCGGCGAGGAGCCCGACCTGCGCGAGCTGATCGAGGATGCGCTCGCCCGCAGCAAGAGCGATACGCTGAGCGGCCAAGAGCGCAATATGCTCAGGCGCATCCTCAGATTCGGCACGCTCACAGTCGCGGACGTGATGGTGCCGCGGGCCGACATCATCGCCGTCGACGATACAATCGCCATCGATGATCTGATGCGCGTGTTCCGCCAAGCCGAGCATTCGCGGCTCCCGGTCTATCACGAGACGCTCGATGATCCCCGCGGCATGATTCATATCCGCGACCTCATGTCGTGGATCGCCACGGCGGCGGAGGCGGGAGAGGCCGCGCCTCTCGACCTCGGCAAGGTTGATCTCGCGCGCAGCGTCGCCTCGATCGGCATCGCCCGCGAGATCCTCTACGTGCCGGGCTCGATGTCGGTGCTCGACCTCCTGCTCAAGATGCAGTTGACGCGGCTCCATCTTGCCCTCGTGGTCGACGAATATGGCGGCACTGACGGGCTCGTCTCCATCGAGGATCTGGTGGAGGAGGTGGTGGGGGAGATCGCCGACGAGCACGACGTCGAGAACGAGCCGCTGATCCGCACCGATCCTCGGCTCGGGCTGATCGCCGATGCGCGCACGCCGATCGAGGATCTCGAGCAACATCTCGGGCTCGAGCTCGTCTCCGAGGAGCTCGAAGAAGAGATCGATACGCTCGGCGGCCTCGTATTCTCCATCGCCGGGCGCATCCCGGCGCGGGGCGAGCTCGTGCGTCATCCGAGCGGCGTCGAATTCGAGGTGCTCGATGCCGATCCGCGCCGGATCAAGAAGCTGCGCATTCACGTCGCGCCGAAAGAGGGCGACGCTGCCGCCGGCGCCGAAACATCGCCAAGTCCAAAGTCAGAATGAGGCCCGAAAAGCGCCTCGCGACTTGGGTCGCGAGCCTGACTGGATGGCGCCGCGCTCTCTTCGCCGCGGCCCTCGGCGCGCTCTCGGTGCTTGCTTTCGCGCCGCTGCATATCTGGTTCATTTTGTTCATCACTTTCGGGCCTCTGATCTGGCTGCTGGACGGCTGCCATCGCGACCATCAGCGCCTGGGCGAGCGGCTCAAATGCGCCGCTCTGATCGGGTTTTGGTTCGGCTTCGGTTATTTCCTTACTGGACTCTATTGGGTCGCCGAGGCCTTTCTCGTCGAGCCTTGGCGGCACGGCTGGCTCATCCCTTTCGTCATGACGGCGCTCCCCGCCGGCATGGCGCTGTTCTTCGTCGCGGCCACGATGCTTGCCATGCTGATGTGGTGGCCGGGCATCGCCCGCGCGTTCGCGCTCGCCATCGCCTTTGGTCTCGCCGAGTATGCCCGCGGCCATGTTTTGACCGGGCTGCCTTGGAACCTCGTCGGGTATGCGTTGCTCGGCAGCGGCGGAATGATGCAGCTCGCCTCGCTGTTCGGCGTCTATGCCTTGAGCCTGCTCGCGGTGCTCCTCTTCGCAAGCCCTGCTTCGACCGTTACGCCAAGCGGTTCGCCTCCCGCCGGCCGCAGACCGGTCTTCCTCGCTGGCGTCCTGCTCATCGCGCTTGGCGCCGGCGGCTTGTGGGGCGAGCGACGACTCGCTCACGCCGACAGCGCCGGCACGGGTCTCCGGGTGCGCATCGTCCAGGCCGACATCGATCAGGCCGACAAATGGCGCCCCGAGAACAGCGCCGAGATCTTCACCGACTATCTCGATCTCACCAAGTCGGGATCGAAGGACTTGCGCGGCATTTCCCTCGTCGTGTGGCCGGAGACGGCGGTGCCCTTCCTTCTTGCCGATTCCCCCGAAGCGCTGTCGCTCATCGGCGAGACGCTGCCCGAGGGAACCTCGTTGCTCGTCGGCTCGGCGCGTCTCGTCGAGGAGCGTGACGCACAAGGCGCGCTGACCACGACGCGTATCTACAACAGCCTCCTCGTGATCGACGACAAGGGCGAAGTCCTCGACAGCTACGACAAGATCCATCTCGTCCCGTTCGGCGAATATCTGCCGTTCCAGGACTTTCTGGAGAGCCTCGGCTTCATGCAGCTCACTGGCGTGCGCGGTGGATTCTCGGCGGGAACCGGCCCTCGCCTCCTCGCCATTCCAGGAGCGCCGCCGGCAAGCCCGCTGATCTGTTACGAGATCATCTTCCCCGACGACGTCGTCGATAAATCGTCGCGGCCGGGTTGGCTGCTCAACATCACCAACGATGCCTGGTTCGGCTCGAGCGCAGGACCGTACCAGCATTTCCATCAGGCCCGGGTGCGCGCGGTCGAGCAAGGCCTGCCGGTGGTGCGCGCCGCCAATACTGGGATTTCGGCGATGATCGATCCATACGGACGAATTCTCGCCGAGATCGGTCTCGGCGAGAGAGGCGCGATCGATTCCGAACTGCCCAAAGTGGGCCCGCAAACTTTGTTTGCTCAATTCGGATTGGCGATCGAAATCTCGGTGATCTTGCTTGCTCTGGCGTGCTGGCTCGCCTGCCGCGTGCAACCAATCGGACCCATAATTAAGGACAAACAGTCCAATTGAATGGTGTGGCGGATGCGCGCTTGACGGGGGTACACCGCGCCCCTATGAACGACGCGCGAAGGGGACCATTTTCATCAAGATTGCGAGCCAGTCTCCCTTTATTTGATTGATCATGACTCTTACGAGCGAGCGAATGGCAGGCAAGAAGCCTAATCCGGTTGACGCGCATGTCGGAAGCCGGGTGCGACTGCGCCGCATGCTGCTTGGCATGAGCCAAGAGCGACTCGGCGAAAGCATGGGACTGACCTTCCAGCAGGTTCAGAAATACGAGAAGGGTGTGAACCGCATCGGCGCGAGCCGGCTGTTCCAGATCTCGAAGATCCTCGATGTGCCGGTGCAGTTCTTCTTCGAGGAGGCACCGCATATCGGCGGCGACGGCACGGCGGTGCGCGGCATGGCCGAGGCCGACTCTGAGGCCTTCATTCTTGAATTCCTGAACAGCCGCGAAGGGCTCGAACTCAATCGAGCCTTCGTCAAGATCGCCGATCCCAAGGTTCGCAAGAGCGTCGTCGACCTCGTGCGGGCGCTCAGCGCGAACGCGGGCGCCGCCTAAATTTTCCAGCAGGCGTCCGGTGGACTTGACCGGCTGCGCGCCCTGTGGTTTGCGAGAGCCGCCGCGGCCATTCTGCCGCTAGGCTTTCCGTGACAACAGGGGGTACCCAAGTGTCCCGCGCCAATTACGTCTTCACCAGTGAGTCCGTGTCGGAGGGCCATCCCGACAAGGTGTGCGACCGCATCTCCGACGCGGTGGTCGATCTTTATCTCGCCGCCGACCCGCATTCGCGGGTCGCGATCGAGACGCTCGTCACCACCAACCGTATCGTGATGGCTGGCGAGGTGCGTGGGCCGGAGAGCGTAACGTCCGAGACCATCGAGCAGGCGGCGCGGCGCGCGGTGCGCGAGATCGGCTACGAGCAAAAGGGCTTCCACTGGAACCTCGCCGAGTTCCAATATTATGTGCACGAGCAGTCGGCCGATATCGCCCGCGGCGTCGATGCTGACGTCGACATCAAGAAGGAAGAGGGCGCAGGCGACCAGGGCATCATGTTCGGCTTTGCCTGCCGCGAGACCGAGCCGCTCATGCCGGCCCCGCTATTCTATGCCCACCGCATCCTGCATGAGATGGCGAAGGCGCGGCATACCGGGCGAACCCCTGAGCTCGGCCCTGACGCGAAGAGCCAGGTGACGCTGGCCTACGAGAACGGCAAACCGGTGCGCGCGGACTCGATCGTCGTCTCGACCCAGCATGGCGAGGATGTGAGCCAGGATCGCGTCAAGGAGATCGTGCGCAATTTCGTCGACGAGGTGATGCCGCAGGGCTGGATCAACCGCGACACGAAGTTCTACGTCAATCCGACCGGCCGCTTCGTCATCGGCGGCCCGGACGGCGATACCGGCGTCACCGGGCGCAAGATCATCGTCGACACTTACGGTGGAGCGGCGCCGCATGGTGGAGGCGCCTTCTCCGGCAAGGACCCGACCAAGGTCGACCGCTCTGCTGCTTACGCCGCACGCTATCTCGCCAAGAACGTCGTAGCGGCGGGGCTTGCCGACCGCTGCACGCTCCAGGTCTCCTATGCGATCGGCGTGTCGCAGCCGCTCTCGCTCTATGTCGATTTGCACGGCACGGGGCAGGTTGCCGAGGACAAGCTTGAGAATGCACTCAGGCAGGTCATGGATTTGAGCCCACGCGGCATCAGGGAGCATCTTGGCCTGGCGCGCCCGATCTACGAGCGCACCGCAGCCTACGGTCATTTCGGACGGCAGCCCGACAATGACGGCGGCTTCTCGTGGGAGAGGCTCGACCTGGTCGAGCCGATCCGCGCCGAACTGACGTAGGACCGTTGCCGCACCGCTCAATAGCCTAATCGTCCGGCGAATGAGCCGATAGCGCGGCCGCGCTTGAGCTGACGCACGCCTATTGGGCGATGCTCAATCCCTTCGGATAGCCGGGGTCGCCTTTGCAGCGCGTCACCCATTTCAGACAGTCGTGCTCGCCCCATTGGTCGCACATCTTGATACAACTCTTGTCGATGACGGACTTTTTCGTCACGTGCAGGAGCAAGGACGGCCGATGGGACCGTGTCGCGAAAGTCGCTTCGGCAAAAGTAGCAGTTTGGCTGCACAGGAGCGCAGCTAGACTAAGGAGCAGGGCCCAGCGCCAACGGTACAGCACGGCTTTTCCTCCTCTATAAGGGCGGCAGTGGTGCTGGGCCGATACTTGGCCCGCAATGGAGATCCGCCGGTTCGCAGAGGAGTTTAGCGCAATGCGGGATGCCCGGGGAGAGGCGGGGGCACCGTCGCCACTCAGGTCCTATGGCAGGCGCAAGGGCAAGCCCTTGAGTGCGCGGAAGGAGCGCCTGACCGGCGAGCTCTTGCCGCGCTTGCGCCTTAACCTTAAGGAGCCCGCGCCGCGCAACCTGCCTGATCTCTTCCCGGTTCCGGTCCGCGAGGCTTGGCTTGAGATCGGCTTCGGCTCTGGCGAACACCTGCTCTGGCAGGCGGAGCAGCATCAAGATGTCGGCCTCATCGGCTGCGAGCCCTTCGTCAACGGCATGGGGAGCCTGCTCGGCGCCATCGAGGATCGCGGCATTGCGACCCTCCGGGTCCATGACGGCGACGCCCGCGACGTGCTGGCCTGGCTCGCGGATGGGTCGGTCTCGCGCATCTTCATCCTCTTCCCTGATCCTTGGCCGAAGAAGCGACAGCTGAAGCGGCGCCTTATCTCGGAAGCCACGGTAGCAGCGCTCGCCCGCGTGCTTCGGTCTGGTGGCGAACTCAGATTTGCGAGCGACAGCGGCGACTATGCCGCCCAGGCTCTTTTTCTCATAGAGAGGAGCGGCGCCTTCGTTTGGCGCGCCGAGCGCGCCGCTGACTGGACGGAGCGTTCTTCCGACTGGCCCGAAACGCGCTACGAGCGGAAGGCCTTGGCCGAAGGGCGGCGTTGCGTCTATCTAAGTTTCCGGCGGCTCTAAGCTTGGAGGCGTTCATGCGCGCGTTGCTGTTGGCCTTGGCGATGCTGGTCGTACCGTCCGCGGCATTGGCGGGAACCGATATCGTCGCCACCTGCTACAAGGACTGCGAGGCGCAGACGCACTCGAACCCCGAATATAAGGCCTGCCTCGCCCGCGCCGCCGACAAGGCCGATGCGGCGCTCAACCAGGCCTATAAGGTGATGCAGGACAAGATCCGCGCCGGCGCGAAAGAGATGGACCAGCCTGCCGATACCCATCTCGAGGACCTCAAGGCCTCGCAGAAATACTGGATCAATTTCCGCGACGCCAATTGCACGCTCGAGGACAATCTCGCCTTCGGCGGAACGGCGATGGGCGGCAATTACTCGGCATGCCTCTGCGCTCTCTCTTACGAGCGCATCAACGATTTCGAGCGCATGGCTAAGGACGTGATGGGCGAGCCCTAAAGGCTGCGAAAGGGCCCTAACGCCGCTTGAAAGCGCGGAAAAAGCTCGTATATTACCGTCGAACTCATGATTGGTTTTGATCAGGAGTGGGCCTCTCGCCCGCTCCTTTTTGTTAGGTCCAGCGCCTACTTTTGAGCTTAGCCGTCAGGGCCTTGCCTTAAATGTCGAGCCGCTCATCGAACGCCGACCGCCGCTTCGTGCAGGAGACGGGCCAGGCGCGCACGATCGCCGAGCTCGCAGAGCCCGTGCTCGACGAGCTTGGTTTCAGGCTCGTCAGGGTCAAGGTTTCTGGGCGCGACGGAGGCACGGTGCAGATCATGGCCGAGAGGCCGAAGGGCGGAATGAACGTCGAGGATTGCGCCACGATCAGCCGGAGGCTCTCGCCGGTGCTCGATGCCTACGATCCGATGCCCGGTGGCTACCGGCTCGAGATCTCCTCGCCCGGCATCGACCGGCCTTTGGTCCGCCCAAGCGACTTCGCGTTATGGGCGGGTCATGAAGCCAAGGTAGAGCTGAAGGAGCTGGTCGACGGGCGCAAGCGCTTCAGGGGCGTGATAGAGGGCGTAGCCTCTGACGAAGCGCGCCTGCGGATCGAGCTCGAAGGTAAGGAGGAGCCGGTCGTGATCGGCCTTCCCTTCTCGCTGATCAGCGAGGCGAAGCTCGTGGCCGATATCGATGGCCTCAAGTCCGACCTTTCGGGCAAGAAGCCCGCATATTGAATTCACGGCAGGGCGCAAGAGCGCCCGCGCAACAGGATAGGGATTGGAGGAGAAAATCATGGCTCAGGCAGGCGTAAGCGCCAACAGGCTGGAGCTCTTGCAGATCGCCGACGCGGTCGCGCGCGAGAAGGCGATCGACCGCCAAGTGGTGATCGCCGCCATGGAGGACGCGATCCAGAAGGCGGCGAAATCCCGCTATGGCAGCGAGAACGAGATCAAGGCCGAAGTCGATCCTAAGACCGGCGAGATCAGGCTCGCCCGCCACCTCGAAGTGGTCGAGACGGTCACCATGGACGCGACGCAAATCTCGCTCGAGGAGGCGCGCCGGCGGAACCCCGCGGCGCAGGTCGGCGACTTCATCGCCGAGCCGTTGCCCCCGCTCGATTTCGGCCGGGTGGCAGCGCAGAACGCCAAGCAAGTGATCGTGCAGAAGGTGCGCGAGGCCGAGCGCGAGCGCCAATATGACGAGTACAAGGACCGCGTCGGCGAGATCGTCAACGGCATCGTCAAGCGGGTCGAGTACGGCAACGTCGTGGTCGATCTCGGCCGCGCCGAGGCGATCGTGCGACGGGACGAGACTCTGCCGCGCGAGAATTTCCGCTACGGCGACCGCATCCGCGCCTATGTCTATGACGTGAGGCGCGAGCAACGCGGGCCGCAGATCTTCCTGTCGCGTACGCATCCCGAGTTCATGGCAAAGCTGTTCGCCCAGGAGGTGCCCGAGGTCTATGAGGGCATCGTCACCATCAAATCGGTGGCGCGCGATCCGGGCAGCCGCGCCAAGATCGCGGTCGTGTCGAGGGAGTCCTCGATCGATCCGGTCGGCGCCTGCGTCGGCATGCGCGGTAGCCGCGTGCAGGCCGTGGTCAACGAGCTGCAGGGCGAGAAGATCGACATCATTCAGTGGTCGCCCGATGCCGCCACCTTCATCGTCAATGCGCTGGCCCCGGCCGAGGTGGTCAAGGTCGTGCTCGACGAGGACGCCGAGCGCATCGAGGTGGTGGTGCCCGACCAGCAATTGTCGCTCGCCATCGGCCGCAAGGGTCAGAACGTGCGGCTCGCTTCCCAGCTCACCGGCTGGGACATCGACATCATGACGGAGGCCTCTGAGTCAGAGCGGCGCCAGGCCGAGTTCGCCGAGCGCTCGCAGACCTTCATGGAGGCGCTCGACGTCGACGAGGTGATCGCCCAGTTGCTTGCCTCTGAGGGCTTCTCCTCGGTCGAGGAGGTGGCCTTCGTCGAGCCGTCGGAGATCGCCTCGATCGAGGGGTTCGACGAGAATACCGCGGCCGAGATCCAGACTCGCGCGCGCGAGCATCTGGAGAAGATCGAGGCCGAGCTCGATACCAAGCGCAAGGCGCTTGGCGTCGGCGATGCGCTGGCCGAGGTCCCTGGCGTCACCACGGCGATGCTGGTCGCCTTCGGCGAGAACAAGATCAAGACGGTCGAGGACTTGGCCGATTGCGCGACCGACGACCTCGCCGGCTGGAGCGAGCGGAAAGATAAAGAGACTGTGCATCATGACGGCATCCTCGCCGGGTTCCGGCTGAGCCGGGAGCAGGTCGAGAAGATGATTCTCGATGCGAGGGTCAAGGCGGGCTGGATCGAGGAAGCCGCGCTCGAGGAAGCCGAAGAGATCGAAGAGGACGCCTCCCCCGAGGAGGAAGCTTCGGCCGGAGAGGCCCCCGCCAGCGGCGTGGGCGCCTGATGCGGCGTAGCGGAGACATAAGCCTTGCGGCATCAGGCAGCGGAGCTGGAGCGCGATAGCGAGACGACGGACGGCCTCCGCCGCTGCGCTTTGACGCGCAAGAGCCGCCCCAAGGACGAGTTGCTACGTTTCGTTCTCGCCCCCGACGGGACCATCGTCCCTGACCTCAAGGAGAAGCTCCCGGGGCGGGGCGTTTGGCTGACGGCGGCCCATGACAGCGTCACCGAGGCTGCAAAGCGCAATGTTTTCGCCCGCGCTTTGAAGGCGGAAGTCAAGGTTCCTGAAGGGTTTGCAGGTAACGTGGACCGCCTGGTCGCCGATGCGGCGCTCGGCGCGTTCGCTCTGGCCAACAAGGCCGGAGAGGTTGTTTTCGGCAGCGCCAAGGTCGAGGAGGCGATCGCCAAAGGCAAGGTGCTTGCCCTCGTCCATGCGCGCGAGGCGGCAGAAGACGGTTGCCGCAAGCTTGACGGCAAATTCCGCGGAATGGGAGGGGAAACGGCCTTTCCCGCGGTCAGGACGTTCGGCACGGATGAATTGGGTTTGGCATCGGGCCGGACAAATGTGATACATGCTGCCCTAATCCAGGGCGGAGCGGCTCTTAGATTCCTCGCGGCGGCGTCGCGCTTAGAGCGCTACCGCAAGGGCAGTGCTGCATTCGCAGACCACAATGGATCGGATACGGACAAAGAATGAGTGAGACGAACGAGACTGAAGGCAAGGCCGCGCGCGGCGGGAGCAAGATGACGCTCAACGTGCGCCGGACGGTTGAGTCCGGCCATGTACGCCAGAGCTTCAGCCATGGGCGCTCCAAGTCCGTTCTGGTCGAGAAGAAGAAGCGCCGGGCGATCGGATCGAGCCCAGCCCCGCAGCCGGTCGAGGACGTAACGCCGAAGCCCCAGCCGCGCGTCGTCGCCGAGACGCCGAAGAAGGTTCAACCGGAGGAGGCTGATCAGCCCCGCCCCAAGGGTCAGGTGCTGCGCCAACTCTCCGACGAGGAGAAGGATGCGCGCAGCCGCGCCCTGAAAGATGCCCGGCAGCGCGACGCCGAGCGCGCGCGGGCCGAACAGGCCGCCGTCCTCGAAGTTTCGATGCTCGAGCAGCGAGTGAAGGAGGACAAGGTCGCCGCCGAGCGCAAGGTCAAGGAAGATCAAAGGCACGAGGCCGAGGCCAAGGCGCGCAAGGTCGGCGAGGAGAACGTCCGCAAGCACCTCCTGAAAGAAGAGCCGGAGGAGCCCGCGCGCACGCCCGATGCGCGCCATAAGAAGAGTCCCGTGGCCCCACGCCGCGGTGAGGAGCGCCGCGTGCGCGGCCGGCTCACCATCATCAACGCGCTCGACGAGGAGCAGCGCCAGCGGAGCCTTGCCTCGCTTAAGCGGCGGCAAGAACGTCAGAAAAAGCAGATCACCGGACCGCAGGCGCAAGCGAAGATTCAGCGCGACGTCATTATTCCTGAGGTCATCACCATCCAGGAGCTCGCCAATCGCATGGCCGAGCGCGGCGTCGACGTCATCAAATCGCTCATGCGCGACGGCGACATGCACAAGATCACCGACGTGATCGACGCCGACACGGCTCAGCTCGTCGCCGAGGAGTTCGGGCACACGGTCAGGCGCGTGTCGGAGGCCGACGTCGAGGAAGGCTTCATCGGCGCCGACGATCAGGCCGAGGATTTGCAGCCGCGCGCGCCGATCGTCACCATCATGGGCCATGTCGACCACGGCAAAACCTCGCTGCTCGACGCCATCCGCACCACCAATGTCGTCAGCCAGGAGGCCGGCGGCATCACCCAGCATATCGGCGCCTATCAGGTGGTGACGCCGGCCGGGCACAAGGTCACGTTCATCGACACCCCGGGCCATGAGGCATTTACCGCCATGCGCCAGCGCGGTGCCCAAGTGACCGATATCGTGGTTCTCGTCGTCGCCGCCGACGATGGGGTTAAGCCGCAGACGGTCGAGGCCATCAACCATGCCAAGGCGGCCGGCGTGCCGATGATCGTCGCCATCAACAAGGTCGACAAGCCGGGCGCCGATCCTCAGCGCGTGCGTACCGAGCTGCTGAGCCAGGAGATCGTGGTGGAGAGCCTCGGCGGCGATACGCTCGAGGTCGAGGTCTCGGCGTTGAAGAGGACGGGCCTCGACAAGCTGCTCGATGCCATCGCTCTTCAGGCCGAGGTACTTGAGCTCAGGGCCAATCCCGACCGCGCGGCGGAAGGGGTGATCGTGGAGGCCAAGCTCGAGCGCGGACGCGGGCCGGTCGGCACGGCTCTGATCCAGCGCGGCACGCTGCATCTTGGCGATCTCATCGTCGCGGGCTCGGCCTATGGCCGCGTTCGCGCGCTGATCAACGAGCTCGGTGAGCAGGTCTCGAGCGCGGGTCCTTCGGTCCCCGTCGAGGTGCTCGGCTTCGATTCGGCGCCGGAAGCGGGCGATCAGTTCGCCGTCGTCGAGAACGAGGCGCGCGCCCGAGAGATCACAGACTACCGTCAGCGCGAGCGGCGCAAGCGGCTGGCGGTTGCCGGCCAGCGCGGCAGCCTCGAACAGATGATGAGCAATCTGAAGGCCGCCGGTACGAAAGAGTTCACCCTCCTCGTCAAGGGCGACGTGCAGGGCTCGGTCGAAGCCATCGTGGCGGCGCTCGACAAGCTCGGCACCGAGGAGGTGCGCGCCCGCATCGTGCATGCCGGCGTCGGCGGAATCACCGAGTCCGATGTCGGGCTCGCGGCGACTTCGGGCGCCGTCATCCTCGGCTTCAACGTGCGCGCCAACGCTCAGGCCCGCGAGGCGGCCGAGCGCGACGGCGTCGAAATCCGCTATTACAACGTGATCTACGACCTGGTCGACGAGGTGAAGCAGGCGATGTCGGGCTTGCTCGCGCCGACGCGTCGCGAGACCTTCCTCGGCAATGCCGAGATCCTCGAAGTGTTCACCATCTCCAAGGTGGGCAAGGTCGCCGGCTGCCGCGTCACCGAAGGCAAAGTCGAGCGCGGCGCGCAAGTCCGACTCATCCGCGACAACGTCGTGGTGCATGAAGGCAAGCTTTCCACGCTCAAGCGCTTCAAGGACGAGGTGCGCGAGGTGGTGGCAGGTCAGGAATGCGGCATGGCCTTCGAAGGCTACCAAGACATGCGCCAAGGCGACGTCATTGAGTGCTTCGAGGTCGAGCACGTCCAGCGCACCCTCTAATCGAGGGCTTCTCGCATGACCAATCGCGATAAGCGCGCGCGGGCGCCCTCACAGCGCCAGCTGAAGGTCGGCGAGCTGATCCGTCATGCGCTGGCCGACATCTTCTTTCGCGGCGAGATCGTCGACGAGGTACTGAGCCGGCATTCGCTCACCGTACCGGAGGTGCGCATGACACCCGACCTCAAACTTGCCACCGTCTACGTGCTGCCGCTCGGCGGCGGAGATGCCGAGGAGGCGGTCGAGCATTTAAACAAGCACAAGCGCTTCCTGCGCGGCGAAGTGGCGAAGCGCATCAGGATGAAATTCATGCCCGAGATCAGATTCAAGGTGGACACTTCATTCGAGGCGTCGGCGCGCATCGACGAGCTGCTCGCCTCGCC